>NZ_JBHFLL010000301.1:0-6502 GCF_041928595.1 Microcystis sp. BLCC-F209 | reverse complement strand
GTCAAGGGGCTTTTGTCAAGAGAAAATTTGACAACATCCAGATAATGTAGGGTACGTTAGACGGCAAAATTTCCGCTTTAACTTCAAGCTAACAATCCGTCGTAACGCACCACCAATCATCAACTATGATTGAATTAATCACTGATAACTGATAACTGATTAGCAAGGAATAAAACCATGAACACTAAAGAGAGACTATTGCAAGAGATTGAACAAGCACCGGATTCTTTAATAGAAGAAACTTTGAACTTCCTCCTTTCAGCACAAGCTAGTTATGCTAAATCTGAAAGTAATGTAGGGGAGGCAATATTAAAGCTTCTGGAAGAGATGCCATTAGACAATGACGACTTAGAAAAGTTGCCTATAGATCTTGCTAATCAACATGATCATTATCTTTATGGAGTTCCCAAATCCTAAGCAAAGCCGAAACTAAAGTTTATAGTATCATAGCAATGAAAACCATCTTTGCAGACACATTTTATTGGGTTGCTCTCATTAACAATCGTGATGATTGGCATGAGAAAGCTATAGAAATGACAAGGAAACTCCAGCAGGTAACAATAGTGACAACCGATGAAGTCTTTATTGAAGTTTTCAACAATCTATCTGCTTATGGAATGTCAGTTAGACGAAAAACCTTACAAGTTATTAGAGGCTTACAAAATAATCCCCAAATCTTAGTTATACCTCAAACTCATCAGACGTTCCAATCAGGATTAGATTTATATCAAAATCGTCCAGATAAAGATTACAGCTTAACAGATTGTATATCCATGCAAACAATGCGCCAAATGAATATAAATGAAATTCTTACCCACGATAAGCATTTTACGCAAGAAGGATTTTTCATTTTATTTCAAAATATAGAGTTACATTAGAATTGAGACAACAACTACTAGGAGACAATCATCCCCATGTGGCAACTTCCCTCAACAATTTAGGACATTTGTACTACTCCCAAGTCAGGTACACAGAAGCAGAACCTCTCTATCTAGAAGCGATTAATATTGCTACCCAAGGATTAGGGAAAAATCATCCCCATACCCAAACCTTTTATCGGAATTATCTGAGGATGTTATCCCAATTACCCGAAGCAGAATTAAGACAACGGTTTCCCGATGAGGTGGTGGAGATGTTGAAACCAAAACCCCCTCATCCCTGAAAACAGTCTTAACTGTGATTTATGGGATTATGGGATAGACTATAATTGATCATTGATAAAGACTTGCCAAATACAACACAATCATAGTATTCACTCAATCATTCAAATCACAGCTTAGACTTATTATAGGAATCTTCCAGACTCTGTGCGATAAGCTTAACTTGCATAGAATCCATCTTTGTGTCCTTTGTGCCTTTGTGGTTCCTTCCATTCCCTCGCCAGTAGGACTGTATCTTAGAATACATTTTACCCACCAAATCCAAGAGAGCCTTGAATGAACCAATGATAGTTAAGAGCGTTGGAAAATAGGGTTCGTAGGCGCACGGATTTTCCATTATGAATATAGTATCCTGTCAAGTCGCCTTTGTCAAGAGAAATTTTAACAACATCCAGATTTAGTCGTAACCCACCACCTATCATTGACTATGATTGAATTAATCACTGCTCACTGCTCACTGATAACTGATAACTGATAACTGATAACTGATAACTGATAACTGATAACTGATAAAACTATGACACTCAAAGAACAACTTATTAAAGAAATTGAAACAACTCCCATTTCTCTGCTGCCGGAAATCCTGCATTTTGTCCAATCTATAAAAACAAAACATCCAGACATTGACTTTATGGAATTTGCTGGTATGGCAGCAGATATAGAAAATACTATGCAAGAGATTGTCGAAGAAGCAGAAGCTAATCGTCAACTTGATTTAAAACGGATAAATGATTTATGAAACAAGCATTACTTGATACCAATATCCTCTCTTATTTTTTACGAGGCAATCCCGCAGTAATTGAACAATTCCGCATCTATCGACAACACTATACTTATATATCGTTTTCAATCTTTACCTATTACGAGATTAAAAGTGGCTTATTGTATAAAGATGCACGAAATCAACAACAACAATTTGAACGTCTTGTAGAAGTCAGTGAAGTAATTGGTTATGATCGTGAAATTAGTGATATAGCTACTCAAATATACGTTAATCTTAGAATAAAAGGACAACTGATTACCCCGATTGATTTGTTTATTGCTGCGACTGCTATTTATTGCGATTATACTCTGATTACAGCTAACATTAAGCATTTTCAAAATATTCCCAATCTTAGTTATGAAAATTGGTATCTCTCAATAATTTAGGACTATTGTACCATTCCCAAGGCAGATACACAGAAGCGGAACCTCTCCATCTAGAAGCGATTAATATTTTCAGAGAAGGATTAGGGGAAAATCATCCCCATACTCAAACGATTATGGAGAATATAAAACTATGTTGTCCCAACTCTAGCAAGTAGAATTAAGATAGAGTTTGAATGCTTTGGAAAATAGGGTCTGTAGGCGCACGGATTTTCCATTATGAATATAATATCATGTCAAGAGGCTTTTGTCAATAGAAAATTTAACAACATCCAGAAAAACGTTATTGTAATTGACAGTGATTGAATTAATCACTGATGACTACAATGATGGATAATTATAGGAGGATGCTGTCTGGACTGTGATTAGGAGAGATTGTTAAATCCCTACAATAGTTTTTATTATTTCATCATCAAAAAAAGGATTAATTATGATCAAAAAAATTAAAATAGCCGATGCTCAAACCGATTTACAGAGTCTCGTTAAATCGGTTACAGAAGATAACAAAATTTATGCCATTGAGAATCAGGAGGATTCTGTAATTTTGATTTCTCAAAAAAACTATGAAAGTTTACAAGAAACCATCGAATTACTATCTATTCCCGACTTAAGAGAAAGCTTACAGCTATCTCTACAGCAAATTAATGAAAATGAAACCTATTCTCTTGAGGAAGTCTTGGGAGACATTGATTAATGGTTTATGAAGTCAGCATACAACACAATCATAGTATTCATTCAATCATTCCAATCAAAGTTTAGACTGATGATGTAATCTATATTCATCGTACTAAAACCCATTATGGCGAATAAACTAGACCTTGAAAATTCTTGAAAACTAGGGTCTGTAGGCGCACGGATTTTCCATTATGAATATAGTATCATGTCAAGTCGCCTTTGTCAAGAGAAAATTTGACAACATCCAGAAAAACGGAGACATGAAGCTTAAATCAAGATGGGAATTACAGCAGACGAATAAATTCTTCTTGTGTCAGTTCAGCATCGCGTAAAATTTTTAGGAGTAATCCTTTCCCGACAGTTTTCCCCCGATGAACAGGTACGCATCAGATAGACACCTTTTCAATTCCAACAAACTCCGACACATCTTCAGGATTGTCATCTTCCAAGCAAAGTTCAATCACTTCCCTGATATTCTTCATCAATTCATCAATCGTTTCCCCTTGACTGTAACAACCCCGAAGTTGAGGAACTTCCCCAACATAATATCCATCCTCATCCCGTTCAATGACAACATAAAAATCTCTTTGACGGTTCATGGTTCTCAATCCCTAAAAAAATTATCGCTATCTAAGCTTTTATTGGCGATTATTGAGACTTGAAAATAGGGTTTGTAGGCGCACGGATTTTCCATTATGAATATAGTATCATGTCAAGTCGCCTTTGTCAAGAGAAAATTTAACAACATCCAGACAAACGTTATTGTAGGGGTAATTCATGAATTACCCCTACACCTATTACCTAGTCCAGTCCAGTAGGGTGCGTTAGACGGCAAAAATTTCTGCTTTGACTTGAGGCTAACAATCCGTCGTAACGCACCACCTATCATTGACTTGAGGCAAAGTATTCGGACGATAACCTATCGTTGAAACCGTAGATTTCCTATCCGAATGTTTCGCCCCTACTTTTTCAGCATACCCTAATTAATCGGGCAATTTATACTGTTCCACAATCTTTTTAGCATATTCAGGAACATGAGCCGCTAATTTTTCAGGATAATTACGTTTAACATAAAGGTAATTACGGGTAAAGTGAGAATCGATGGAAAAGCGAGCATATTCTAAACCTTTAGGCCCGATTTTTTCAATTACTACTCCCATCATTTTTGCCGCCCACATCGGCAAGGTTACACCTTTATCATAGGCGGGAATGCTATTTTGTACAGCTTGTTTTCTATCACCACTAGACATAACATCTTGGGTATTTAATTGATCTTTAACTAACTCTAACATTTCCTTGCCCGTATCATTACGAACCATAATCCATTGCCAGCCAAAAGGCGCGCCCATATAGCCCACAACCAAATCGGCAAGGGAGTTAACATAATCAAAACAAGTCATACAGGAAGGGGCAAAAACATCTTTTAATTTATTAGTTTTTAAGCCAAAAAAGGGAACCATTTCCATCGAGCCGTCTTCGTGTTTAAAGTGTACCCGAAAATCCTGCATAAATTCGTAGTGAACCACAGTTTCTGGGGAACGACTGGTAGTTTCTAGAAACTTTTGCAGTCCTGAGCGGGTGACATTATCGACGCAGGGAGTTCCTAAGACATATAATTTTTCCAAGCCTAATTTTTTTTCTACTGCTCTTAGGGCTTGAATTTGACAACCAACTCCGATAACTAATAACCGTTTCATGCCCGATTTTTCAATTTCTTCTAGGACTGATAAATTGGGAGAAAGAGTCGGTTTATTAACTTTAGCGGCGAGAATTTCTTCAGTGGTACGGGCGAGAATCGGCTGCGGTTGAAAGCGATCCTCGGCGGTATTCTGCACACAAACCACCCCTTCTACTAAACCACGATTGAGCATTTCACAGGCAATTGTACTGACAATTCCTGTCCATTGCGCCCCTGGAATAGCTTGTTTTTTCTTGGCAGCCATCATCTCTTGATGAACACCAAAATAGAGATCATTTTCCTGATTTAAGTCGCGACTTTTGCCGTGTGCTGCTGCTTCTAAATCAGCGATTTGTTGATTGAGAAAAGCACAAGCTTCTTTAACATAGTGAATATAATAAGTGTCACAAAGTCCGCACTCGCTACACAATTCTTTGGCAGGACGACGACTATTGGACTTGAGGGCTTTGGCTTTTAGGTGTGGCGCAAGGGAGTTCATAATCTTAAAAAGCAACTAGGTCAAGGGTTTTTTTCTATCGATCGTTTACCTTACCGCATTAGATAGCTTTGTTACCAATCTTTTTAAAGAAATGTAACGATTACCCGGAATAGGATCAGAGCAAAGCTTCTAAGGTGGCGACGACGGAAGCCGCTAAAGCTTCTAAATCATAACCACCTTCTAAGCCGAAAAGCAGCGGTTTATTGAGACTTAAGAGGTATTTGGTTAAAATTCCATAATCTTGTGGGTGTAAACAAATTCCCGCCAGAGGATCCGCTTGATTGGCATCATATCCAGCACTAACAATCACTAAATCCGGTTGAAAATTTTTCAGAAAAGGTATGACTTGCCCCTCAAAATGTTCTTGATAATCTTTAATCGTACTTCCCGCCGATAAGGGAATATTCAAAACATTATTAAACTCCCCTTTTTCTCTCGCTTCTCCCGTGCCGGGATAAAAGGGGAATTGATGGAGGGAACAATAGGCAATCTGGGGATGATTTTCGACTATATCCTGGGTGCCATTGCCGTGATGTACGTCCCAATCGAGAATCGCTACTTTTTGCACTCTTTTGTTTTCCAAAGCATAATAGGCGGCAATAGCAGCATTAGAAAACAGACAGAAACCCATGCCATAATTAGAAGTGGCATGATGTCCGGGGGGACGGGCTAAAATAAAGGTAGGATCGCCGGTGGATAAGACTCGATCGACTCCATCTAACCAGCCACTAACCGCTAGTAACGCCACATCGTAACTACGGGCAGAAACGGGAGTATCGGCATCCAATCTTCCCCCACCCCGTTGACAAATTCGCCGCAATCTATCAACATAATCTTGATTATGAACTTGTTTAATCAAAGGAATTACTTCGTCGCGAATTTCGAGCGGTGTCGGTAAATGCCATGTTAATTTTGACTGCCATTTTGTTTGTTTTAAAGCCTCGACAATTGCCGTTAAACGCGCCGCTTTTTCGGGATGGTAAATACCTGTATCGTGATCGAGAAATTCCTCGGAATAGATAATCGAGATCATAATCAAATTACTGCTTAACTCGTTGATTTTTGAGCAACCCAATGATTTTAATCTATCAGAAAAACAGGGGCTTGAGGAACTATAGTGAAAAAACTTTACTGATTGGGCCACTTTTGCCGGATGATGCAATTATCTCCCCCTCAGGTGACAGGAAGCAAAAATGCTGGCTCTTCTAGGTTCTGTGTGATCAGTTTAACTTACAATATGATCGATCAATCTTTGTGTCCTTTGTGTCTTTGTGGTTCGTTCCACTCACTCGCCAGCAGGACTGTATCCTAGAATACATTTTACCCACCAAACCTGGGAGAGCC
>NZ_JBHFLL010000300.1:0-42595 GCF_041928595.1 Microcystis sp. BLCC-F209 | reverse complement strand
TAACTGATAACTGATAACTGATAACTGATAACTGATAACTGATAACTGATAACTGATAACTGATAACTGATAACTGATAACTGATAACTGATAACTGATAACTGATAACTGATAACTGATAACTGATAACTTATAACTTATAACTTATAAGTTATAACTTATAACTTATAACTTATAACTGATAACTGATAACTGATAACTGATAACTGATAACTGATAACTGATAACTGATAACTGATTCAATTAACCAAATTTAATCATTTCTCGTCCTGCCATCACCGGTAATTCCCCTTTTAAAATCGGAATCAATGTCTCGCGAATTCTGTCCGCATCGGGGGGACAACCCGGCATAAAAATATCGATGGGAATGACTTGATGGACGGGCAGCACTTGATCTAATAATTCGGGAACGATACCGGGTTCTTCTGGTAGTTGAGGTGTGTTATCTCCTAACTCTAAATAAGCTCTTTTTAGCACGGGATCGGCAGTTCCTAACATATTTCGCATAGCGGGAACGTTAGCAGTCACGGCGCAATCACCAAAAGAAACGACGGTTTTGGTATTTTGACGGACTAGATGAATTAGTTCTAAATTATCCTGATTAGCGATCGCTCCTTCCACTAAACAGACATCGACATTTTCCGGATAGGTTTTCAGATCGCAGCCGACAGGACTATAAACCACGTCAACTTTTTCGGCTAATTCTAACAGCCATTCATCCAAATCGAGGAAGGACATATGGCATCCCGAACAACCAGCTAACCAGACAGTAGCGAAGCGAATTTTAGACATAATTTTAATTCCTTGTTTGTTAGGTTTTGGCAATAGTGATTACTAGCTAATAGAAAAGCGGCTGTTTACCGAGGGGCGGGTTTTTGCCTGTCTCGACAAGTTCCTGATTATCTGCAATTAAAGAAAAAAGATCGATCCCCTTCCATTCTTGCAAAAATTCACAGATCAGCTGTGGTGTCCAATTTTCACCTCTAAAAAACTTAAAATTTTTCGTGTGGACATTGAGAAAAAAATGCAAGATATTACATTGATCCTGCGCCCCGAAAATAGTCCCCTTGACTGTCCAATTATCCACACTACTGGCGTAATCTTTGATCGCCCGATCTGCCGCCGCCACACGCTCTCGGTATTGATCACAGAATTGGCGAAGCATCTGGGGAAATCGCCCAACTTCGGCGAAAAGTTCGATCGCGGACCAAGCTAAATTGGTTGGTTGAGATTGATAATCCAGCAGGGATAGACAGCGATCCAAGGCTTGCAGAAAGATCTGTTCGAGATTTGTATCATTCATAACATTATTGATTCCCTTGACGCAGTAGGACAGACCAACCATATTGAGCTTGAGCGATTTCGTGAGCAGAAGGCTGATTCATACCCTGATTAATCACTAAATCCGATTCTAAGATTTCGTGTTCTAAAAAGACACGATCAATCGCCGTTCCCTGTCCTCGCGCCATCCTCAACCACGCCTTTGCCATATCAATACTAGGCCAAAATTCATACTGACTGACACCGCTACCGAAAGCGTAGTCCTTTGCTCGTTGAGTTTCCCGAGCAGAAATACCGCAGTAATCGGAAATCAAGCGAATATCTTCATTCATCGCCATAATCTCGTCATACAGAGCCATTTCCGCCCGCAGATACTTGGCATAAATACCTAGATGTCCCCAACGAGCGTTTTGAGAATCTACCATTTTTCGCTAACGCGTCCATTGGTGTTGAGTCCTGGCGTTAACTAAAAATTCCAACTTCGAGCGATCTTCCTCTTTTTCAGAAACGGCGGAACCCTTGCGGAATATTGCCCCGGTTGGACAAGCGGCAACACATTTGCCGCAGGAAGTACAGGCAGAAACGCTGCCCCAAGGCTGATCCATTCCCGCGATAATTTTATCTTTTTCGCCGCGATAAGCCAGATCCCAAACGTGCGCCCCTTCAATTTCATCACAGACTCGCACACAACGGGTACAGAGAACACAACGATTGTGATCGATACCAAAAAGAGGATGGGAAATATCCACTTCTCGCTTGGGAAAACGGTAGGGAAAACGACTATGGTCCATACCCACTTCGATGGCTAAATCTTGTAATTCACAGTTACCATTAGCCACACAAACCGCACAAACGTGATTGCCTTCAGCGAATAATAATTCCACTGTCATGCGGCGATATTCTTTCAGTTTTGGGGTGTCGGTATGAACCACCATTCCTTCCGCCACCTCCGTTACACAGGCGGGTAATAATTTATTAATACCTTCAATTTCTACTAAACATAAGCGACAGGCGGCCACTTCGGAAACCCCATCGAGATGACAGAGAGCGGGAATTTTTATTCCTACCTGACTAGCTGCCGCCAGAACTCTCGAACCCGCTTCGATCGCTACATCTTTACCATCAATACTTAAAGTGATTACGGACATAAAAATTCTTCTCCTTGAGGATAATATCCCTCTCCTTCCATAGGCCACGGTTTGTGGCCAAGGGTAGGATTTTTACAGAAAGTTTTAACCTAGACAATCGGCTAAGTCTTTTGCGGGGGTAGTAATCGGCTGCAGGTGATAGGTATCGGCGAGGAATTTGAGGACGTTGGGGGAGATAAATGCCGGTAAAGTTGGTCCCAGACGGATATTTTGCATCCCTAGATGTAGCAGGGTGAGCAGTACAGCGATCGCTTTTTGTTCGTACCAAGAGATAATTAGGGAGAGGGGAATCTCATTGACGCTGACGTTAAAAGCGTTGGCTAATCCTAGGGCGATTTTGATGGCACTATAGGCATCGTTACATTGTCCCAGGTCCATTAGCCGGGGTAATCCTTCGATGCTACCTAATTGTTTGTCGAAAAAGCGGAATTTTCCACAGGCAAGGGTTAAAACGATGCAATCTTCGGGGACTTGTTCCACGAATTCGGTGTAGTAATTGCGATCGGGTTTTGCCCCATCGCAGCCCCCAACTAGGAAGAAGTGACGGATTTTACCCTGTTTAAGGGCATCAACCACCGTATCAGCGACACTGAGAACGGTATTGTGGGCAAATCCCACCATTACCTGCCGAGGTTCGCTTGTTTCAGTAAATCCGGGCAATGACTGCGCTTTAGCAATCACGGGACTAAAATCGATCGCACCGTCAACTGTTTCTAAGCGGTTAATATGGGCATAACCCACAGGTCCGAGGGTAAAGAGTTTACTTTCATAGTTTTCGTGGGGGGGCATGAGACAATTAGTAGTTAAAACTATTGCCCCCGGAAACTTAGCAAATTCTTTAGTTTGATTTTGCCAGGCGGTGCCATAATGACCGTAGAGATGGGGATATTTTTCTTTGAGTTTTGGATAACCGTGGGCGGGTAATAATTCTCCGTGGGTATAGACTGTTATCCCAGTATTGGCAGTTTGTGCCAGTAAAGCCGCTAATTGTTTAATATCATGGCCGGAGACTAAAATGGCTTTACCTAAACGCGGATTTAAGGGAACATTTGTCGGTATGGGATGACCGTAGGTTTCCGTATGACCTTGATCTAATAATTCCATAGCCCGCAGGTTTGCCGCCCCGACTTTTAGACAGATTGCCACCCAATCATTCAGGTTTAAATCCCCCCGATCAATTGCCGCTAAAGTCTCTTGGATAACCTGATAAACTGAGTCATCCTCTTGACCTAATTCCTGAGCGTGAAAAGTATAGGAAGCCAGACCTTTAACTCCGTAGATAGCGGTTAACTTTAGGGAAAAAATATCGAGGTCTTGCAATTTTTCAATTAGTTCTAAGGATACTTCTTGACCTTGGCTGACTAGACTCTCATTAAAATTAGGCTGATAGTTAGCAAGTGCAGACCAGTCCAGCGATCTCAATTGTGCTTTTAAATTTTCCCGCATCTCTAAACAACGCTGAATATAATCAGTAAAACGCCGTTGATCAAAGTTAACATTGGTCATGGTGGCGAAAAGCGCCTCACAGGTAAAAATATCAGCTTCGCGAGTAGATATCGCCGCTTCTTTGGCTTTTAAAACCACCGATGCTAATCCCCGCAGACAATAAACTAATAAGTCTTGAACAGCGTTGACTTCGGGACTTTTTCCACAGGCCCCCCACTGATGACAACCATTACCACTAGCGGTTTGTTCGCATTGTTCACAAAACATAAGGTTTCTCTCTTTTTTCAGTAGATTGACAGATTGTTGCGATTTTTTCTACTAAATTGAATGCCACTTTTTTGAAAGTTAGTTATCAGCCTTCAACGGGCAGTAATTATGGATTTTACGACGGGAAAGCTTGTCTTGACAGCCTCTACTCTCTGAACTATGTTTTTATTCTCTCACCCTTTTTGCCGGTTGGGTTATGATTTTAGATTTCCTCAAGAATTACCGATTAAACAATTATTTAGTTGTCTTAAGTCAATTAAGTATAAACCTCTTGCATAATTAATTTTTGAGGGTTCAAAAAAGGCAAAAACAAGGATTAAATTACATAAAATCTGTAAATATAGCGGTTCTCGCATCTGTGCGGCACACTCAAACCTTTGCTGATTAAGCTGTTCAGGATCGGGAATGTACCTCTTGTGAATCAGAAACGCTATAGACCGTTTAATTGATTATTATTCATTCTTAATTCTCCTGACTACTGACTCCTGACTCCTGACTCCTAACCCTAACAACAATTTTTGATTTTTACAAGAGGTCTTATTTTTGGTGATTTTTATGACTCGAATAAATCCTGGTTAATCGGACAAAATAAGGCAATTTGCCCATTCAGGGTCCCTAGGAGAGAAAAATTGTCAGACAATCGGGAAAAAGTGACAGGGGAAAAATTTTTCCGAACCAGAGTAGCCAAAAAATCCCAGTCCGGGTAAAATTGATTATCGATCGATTGTGTGAGGAGTCCGACCCCCATGACCAATAAACACACAGCAAGGCTGCTGGGTAGTTACCTGCAGCGCCTGCCTGCTCATAGTTGGCTCGTCCTAGTTTTTTGGGCTTTGATTATCGCTCCAGTCCAAGCTGCTGTCGAATTACGCATTGCCATCAGTAAAGGTGTTAGTGCCGTCTCCGTGGGCAGTTCCACCGATGCTGTGGTGAAAGATGGGGCCGGCAGAGTCTTAGGAGAATTGACCGCCATGAATGCCCTCAATGCTAATCCCAGAGGAAAAGCGGTGGGTTTGGCCGATTGGCAGGCCAGTCAATTGATCATCGAACCGGAGAATGATGGTTACGTCTGGATTAATGATCGCTGGTATCGAGGACGCACAAGGATCATTCGGCAAGGTTCTGGGGTGACAGCCCTAAATTTAGTCGATTTAGAGGAATATCTCTATAGTGTCGTCGGTGCGGAGGCGATTCCCTCCTGGCCGCAAGAGGCCTTAAAAGCCCAATCTGTGGCGGCGCGCACCTATGCTCTCTACCAAATGAATACTTCTGGTAATCGCATCTACGATCTAGATACTACCACCCGCACCCAAGTTTATAAGGGTCTAGAAAGCGAGTTTACTAGCACCCACGAGGCAGTTAATGCCACCGCCGGACAAATTATGAGCTTCAACGGCAAACCGATTTTAGCGGTGTTTCACTCCTCCTCCGGGGGTCATACGGAAAATGTCGAGGATGTTTGGAATTCCCCCTTACCCTACCTGCGCGGTGTCGTCGATTACGATCAAGTCGCCCCGGTATTCCAATGGTCAAAAAACTTTAGCGCCAGGGAATTAGGCCGTTTAATCGGTGGTGTCGGTCGCGTGCGATCGCTATCTCCCGAAAGGATCACTCCCCACGGACGGGTGATTAGAATGCGTGTAGTGGGCGATCAAGGCTCTAAATTAATCTCTGATACCCAATTACGGCGATTCCTCGAGCTGCGTAGTACCCTATTCACGATTTCAGCTAATAACGGTACTTTTGCCATTAATGGTCGCGGTTTCGGTCATGGGATCGGTTTAAGTCAATGGGGCGCTTTTTCCCTCGCCGACCAAGGGGTGACCTATGACCGCATTCTCAGCCATTATTATCAAAATGCTCGTCTAACTGAAATGCCCAATTAAAAAGGCTGTCAGCCATTTCCAGTCAACAGTGAACAGTGAACTGATAACTGATAACAAGGATCGAATCTAAAACCTAATTGGTTAAGCTAAGTAGGGAGGCACAATTATTTGTAGGATGGGTTAGCGGTAGCGTAAACTATGCTGGCGTTGGGTTTCATGCTTCAACCCAACCTACGTTCATCTGATCAGTGATCACTGATAACTGATAACTGATAACTGATAACTGATTGTGAGATAATGTCTGATCTCACTTGTAATTTTTGACTTGCATGACCATCGTTACCGAAGCCTTAACCGAGTTGGAACCAGTCATAAAAACTACCTTCACCGTCGAGGAAATTCGCCAACTACTGCCCCATCGTTATCCCTTTGCCCTAGTCGATCGGATTATTGACTATGTACCAGGTAAAAAAGCCGTTGGCCTCAAAAATGTCACGATCAACGAGCCTTTTTTTCCCGGTCATATTCCCAGTCGTCCCTTGATGCCGGGGGTGTTAATTGTTGAATCTATGGCCCAAGTGGGGGGAGTGATTTTAACCCAATTACCCGGGATGAAAGGGAAATTTTTTGCCTTCGCAGGCATTGATAAAACCCGTTTTCGTCGTCCCGTGGTGCCGGGGGATCAATTGATCATGACGGTGGAATTATTATCCTTCAAGATGAATAAAATTGCTAAAATGCAAGGGGAAGCAAGAGTCGATGGGCAATTGGCCGCCCAGGGTGAAATGATGTTTTCTGTCTTTGATTGACCTATGAATTTTGATCGAGATCGTCTCCGACAAGAACTAAATTTATTTGCTATTCTAGGGGCTTTTATTACCAATATTTTCGCTAATATTTTCCCTCTCAAGGGCGAAAATATCGGGGCTATCTCGAATACAGTTTTTCAAGATGTCTTAATTGTTCCCGCTAATTATGCTTTTGCGATCTGGGGATTAATTTATCTGGGTTTAATTAGTCTGGGAATTTACCAAGCTTTGGCTTTCAATAAAACTGAACCGCGTTTGCGTCGGTTAGGCTACGAATTAGCCATCGCTAGTGCTTGTCAGATTCTCTGGGTAATTCTCTTTCAATTGCGTTTTTTTACCCTGTCTTTACTGGCAATGCTAGGCATTTTAATTCCTCTCATCCGGCTTTATCTCCGCTTAGAAATTAATCGCTTTATTGTCAATCGTAAACAGGGTTTATTAGTTAATGCTCCTATTAGTATCTATTTCGCTTGGATTACCGTGGCCACGATTGTTAACGTCGCTTCGCTGCTAGATTGGATCGACTGGCAGCGATGGGGTCTAACTGACCAAATCTGGACGGTAATAATTCTGGTTATCGGGGCAATAATCGCGATTTTAGTCGGTTTAAACCGAAAAGATCGGGCTTTTATCGGGGTGTTTATCTGGGCTTTCTTGGCGATCGCTGTTAAACAGATTTCTCTGCCTCTAATTGCGGTAACGGCGATTATATTAGCGATTACCCTAACTTTTCTGGTTTTTCGTGGCAATTTTCGTCCTCTGAGTCGTTAAGATGCAGGATCACAGCGAATTTCGACGATAAAGCCATCGGGATCATAGAAGTAAACCCCCCTGCCAGTGGGCCGGGTCACGGGTCCACTAGCAATAATAATTCCCTGACTTTGTAGCACTTCTAGGGCAAAATCGAAGCCTTCGGGGGCAATATCGAAGGCTAAATGGTTGGCACGGGTAAAAGCGATTTCAGGATTGTCGTCGGGAGGGTTTAAATCTGGTTCCCAAAATAGGTCAATTACTGTACCATCGGGGGTGATAAAATTGGCCACTTTTCCCTGGGCAACTAATTCTTTTAAGGTGGTGGGAATTTTTTCCCCCACTAATTCCTCTAAGCCTAATATTTCCCCATAAAAATGACGAGAAGCCTCCATATCTTTGACGTTGAAAGCGATATGATGGACTTTTCGTAGTTGACCGATTTTGAGTTTTTTTGTGGTTAGGGAAGGGCTAATAGTCATTTTAGTTAGGGTTTGCTGAAAAAGTTTGTTGGTGGGGTGTGGGGGAATTATGAATTATGAATTGGGATGTGGGGAGGACAAATAAAAATAATCTCCTGACGACGGATGACTTAAGAGTTAATTTTTTGCAATAATTGTCGAATGGATTCCGCATCTTGGGCGTTGGGTAGGAGGGCAAGATAGAAGCCTAAATCCTGTTGCGCTTGGCTGAGTTGTCCAATTTGATAGTAAACTAAACCTCGATCGCGTAGCTCTAGGGGATGATTAGGAATGAGCAAAAGTAGCAGATCTAGTGTCCGAATTGTCTGAGACCATTGTTGACGATTCAGGTAAATATATTTTAAATTAGTCAGCAAACGTAATAAAATTTGCTGATTGGTGGCAATATTGAGAAAATGTTCTTCTAATTTAACTGGCTGTTGATACACTTGACTTAATCTTTCTTGACAGTCCTGTTTAAATAAGATTTCACCACCGTGAAAGGGATCGACAAAGATTTCTACCTCCTCGAAATCGGGACGGATAATAAAATGCCCCGGCATACCAATTCCTACCATGGGAAAATCGATCTGTTTGGCAATCTCTAAATAGATAATCGAGAGAGTGAGCGGAATACCCGTGCGGCGATCGATTACGTCATTTAAGTAGCTATTGCGGGGGTCATAGTATTCTTGGGTATTACCGGTAAATTGTAAATCTTCAAACAAATATTGATTGATAACCTTGACTATTTTTAAAGGATATAATCTATCGGGTAAGCGTTTTTTTACCTCCTCAGCCATTAAGTTTATCCTATTTAAATAGTGATCAATCTTGAGGCGCGGATATTCAAAATTGGCTATTTGTAGAGCTGCCCGAGCTAGATTTATCTCAGGGTCAGGATGTTGAATTGTTTCGATGAAGGCCTGGTATAAGAGTTCAAGGGTCATTAGAAAAGGGTATTAATCAGATTATCAGCTATTTTAACCGATCCTTACGATTTTATTGCTTCTCTTTGCCGATCAACATTAAAGATTCAGCGATTTAGATGAGCTTTCCCTGGAGGAGTAACGAGAAATCTTGTCAATATCTAGATTAACCACTGCTTTTTTTAAAGGGATCGTGCGACAATTTTTATTTTGAGCCTGCACTTGATAAACTAATTGATTTGTCCAATCTAAAGCAGTTAACCAACCACTTTGCGGATGATAAACCCCAGTTTCAATGTCTAGCCAACCGCTGCCGCAAGCTAGTTGCCCTGGTTTGACACCTGGAAAGGTAAAGGTTAAAGTATGACCTGTGATAATTAGTTTATCCTTGAAATAGGGTTGGGTCATGGTATGAAACTCGTTTCTAATCCAACAAAACTCCTCGTTTGTTTGCTGTTCAAGGGGATATTCTGGGTGTACTCCCGCATGAACTAACCAAATATCTCCTAGGTCTAAATAAGCGGGTAGGGATTGGAACCAATTGATATGCTCGGCGGGTATATTGTTATTATAACTTAGTAGTGTCGCCGCCCCGCCACTCTCGATCCAACCGTTTAACCATCTTTCAGAAACTTCTTTTCCTGCCAGAGCTTTTAAGAGCATATATTCATGATTTCCTAGGAGACATTGGTAGTTATTTTTGATGACAAAATCCACCACTTCCAAGCTCTGCTCTCCTCGATCTATTAAATCCCCCAGAAAATAAACCTCATCCTCACTATCGGGGGCAACTCGGTTTAATAGTCGCAAAAGTGCCTGAAAACTGCCATGGACATCTCCGATAATAATACGACGCGGTTCTTGAGTCTGTTCCCCTATTTTTCTAAAAAACACACACCCCTCCCTCATCGCCGACAATACTGACATTGCTACTCTTTTATCGCTAAAAAGGTAGTTTTTATAAGGTCTTGATTTTATTATAGGACAAGCCTTTCCTTCTGACAGTCACTCCCCCCTAAGAACCGCCAGAGAAAGGCTGTAATTGTTTTGTAAAGTATTTTGGCAATCTCTGGGCAGGGAGCGGTCAGGTTATGGTATTATTTTTTTATGATCAGTTTTTATATAATCGGATGTAGGCACTTTTATCTAAACGCAAAGATTCCCATTATATAAAAAAGCATATCAAAAAAATGCCCCCTTGTCAAGCATCATGAAAAAAAAAGTTTTTTTTTGAGATTATAATAAAAAAAAATTAGATTTCTGCTGCTATGATAACCCTAATTAACGCTAGAATTCCCGCCCATCAGGAGCGACAACAAATAGAGATAAATGCTGCTGGAAAGATTGAGAGGATCACGGAGATGGGGGGAAAGACAAGAGGGGAAAAGATCATCGATATGGAAGGGGATTGGCTATCGTTGGGAGGAGTAGATTTACAGATCAACGGAGGGTTAGGATTAGCATTTCCCGACTTAGAAATAACAGATCTAGAAAAATTAGATAAGATTAGCGATTATCTGGGGAATCAAGGCATTGATGGTTATCTTCCCACCCTAGTCACCACCTCCGTGGAGAAATTTCAAAAATCCCTCTCAGTAATTGCCAAATATATCGAAAAACAGCAACAGGAAAATCGATCGAGCGCCCAGGTTTTGGGAGTACATTTAGAGGGACCATTTTTAAACTATGAAAAAAGGGGGGCGCATCCGGGACAATATCTTTTAAACCCAAGTATAGAAACAGTAGATAAACTCTTTGGGGACTACTTATCGATCGTAAAAATTATCACCCTAGCCCCGGAATTAGATAGTAGCGGTACGGTGATTAAATACCTAAGCGATCGAGGGATTACCATCAGCTTAGGACATTCGCAAGCGAATCAAGAAATAGCCAAAAAAGCCTTTTTACAGGGGGCAAAAATGGTTACTCATGCCTTTAACGCCATGCCTCCTTTACACCATCGTCAACCAGGGTTATTAGGGGAAGCAATTATCAATTGTGAGGTGTATTGTGGGTTAATTGCCGATGGTCAACACATCCATCCAACCATGATAGAATTATTACTAAAAGCCAGTAATTATGATCAAGGAATTTTCTTAGTTAGTGATGCTTTAGCGCCGATCGGTTTAGGGGATGGTGTCTATCCTTGGGACGAGAGAGAAATTGAAGTTAAACAGGGAACAGCAAGACTTTTTGACGGTACTTTAGCGGGAACAACGTTACCCTTATTACAAGGAGTAGCCAATTTAGTCAACTGGGGAATATGTGATTTAGAAACGGCGATTCTTCTAGGGACAGAATCCCCCAGAAAAGCGATCGGATTAGCGGGTTTATCGGTGGGACAACCTGCCAACTTTTTGCGCTGGCAATCAGCATCAAATTGGGAAAGATTGGATTTCCGCCAGCATTTTGGCCTCTAACTGTTGAATAAGGGTATCAAGATTGACTTCGAGGCGATCAAAACATTCAGGAGGGGAAAGATCGGGTTGAAAATAAATCAATTTTACCTGACCATCACCGATAGCGACTATAGCCACTTCTTCGCTGGGATTATAGCGATAGATAATCCCAAGCATCTCTTGAATTTTACAATTAACCTTGCGATTTAATTTCTCTAGAGCCTCCCTAGAACAACAGACAAAA
The DNA here is from genome assembly GCF_041928595.1 of Microcystis sp. BLCC-F209. Classification (NCBI taxonomy): domain Bacteria; kingdom Bacillati; phylum Cyanobacteriota; class Cyanophyceae; order Chroococcales; family Microcystaceae; genus Microcystis; species Microcystis sp. BLCC-F209. Next base: position 31,035 of record NZ_JBHFLL010000300.1, on the reverse strand, counting down.
TGGGGCTGAGGTTTAAGATCAATGCCCAAGATTTCTTGAGCATCTTCTCCCCATTCCGAGAGTAACCCCCACATTAAACCGGCTAATTCCTGTTGATTTTCTTGCACGAATTGATCTAATTGATAGCGCCATTGATTAGCGGGATCATCGGGTATTGGTTGTTCAAATCTCATCATTAGCCTCTTTTCAGTTATCAGTTATCAGTTATCAGTTATCAGTTATCAGTTATCAGTTATCAGTTATCAGTTATCAGTTATCAGTTATCAGTCCTTAACAAGGAGGGTGCCGATCCCCCCTTAGTCCCCCCTTAATAAGGGGGGAAAGCTGAGAATTTTTAACACCTACCTACTTATAGACAACTTGGTTCTTCCGAACTTACACTGTATAAAATTCCTCAAGCTCCCTCTCTGCCCAGCAATGCTCTAAAGTTGATAAATATCAATCTAACAAAAACTTAAAGTCTTAGTATACAAGCTTTACAAGCATGAGTTGTTGATAGTTTTACATGACAGTTTCGGTAGAGCCGACAACTTTTCCTCTAGATAGGGATTGAATAGGGATAGAACTATTCACCTTTTCAGTTAACGACGGTACTCATCACCGCAATCACCGATTAACTGCAATAAATCCCGGGATTTTTGCAAGACATGATCAATTTTTTGATAGTCTTGGGGAGATAATTGAAAATCGAAAATACGGGCATTTTCTTGGATATGTTCGGCAACACCCAAACGCACCCCGATAATTGCCCCGGCTACGGCTTTTTGTTCGAGAACGTAACGCACTGCCACATTAGGAATGGTGACATGATAGGAATCAGCGATCGCTTTAAGAACGGTTAATAATTCTTGGAATAATTGCCAGTTTCCCCAAGCATCGATCATGTTTTTATATTTCCGTAAACTAGCGGTATTGAGACTCATGGCATTGGGTTCAGGATGACCGAGATATTTTGCCCCTAATAAGCCTCCTGCTAGAGTACCATAGGCGAGTAGATAGATGTTATGTTCTTGGCAAAATTGCGCCATTTTAACGAGGGGACGGCGATCAATCAGGGAAAACTGGACTTGATTGGAGACTATTTTAATCCCAGCGCTGAGAATAATTTTTAAATGTTCCGTGTCGAAATTAGTCAAGGCCAGGTGTTTAATTTTGCCTTCCTGTTGTAATTCTCCTAAAAAATATAAGGCATCTAGATAATTTTTATCGCAATAATTCCACCAGTGAAACTGCAATAAATCGAGACTATCCACATCCATGCGACGTAGGGAAATAGCGATATTCTTTTCGACTATTTCCTTAGTCATTTTACCCGGACGGGGAACCCATTTAGTGAAAGCTTGCAGATTATTTAAGGCATCAATGCCCCTTTGGGCGACTAATTGACGACGAAATTCACCGATAAAATCTTCGGCCGGACCGTAATGATCGGCCAGATCCCAAGTGGTGAAACCGGCATCTAGATAGGAGAACATACTAGGGATCGCTTTTTGGGGTGCGATCGAACCATGGGCGCCTGAAACCTGCCACATTCCGTTCAAAATACGACAAATTTCCAGATCGGGGGTAAACTGTAAGCGACGAGATTCGGACATGGGAATTATGAATTATGAATTATGAATTATGAATTATGAATTGGGGAGGGGAGCATCTCACCTTTGTAACCCCTAAATCAGGTTTTTATGTCAAGCTATTTTGAAAGCCTTGCTAGAAAACAGTTTTAGGGATAAGTATAATTACTCACTTGCATAAATGAGATGCTCAATTGGGGAGTGGGGGGAGAGGGAAGTGGGGAGAAGGAAGTGGGGAGAATAAATAAAAATAATCTCCTGACTCCTAAATACTGACTCCTGACGGCTAAAAAGCCGATGAATCTACTTTCTTAAATTATCGCCCGATTTTACCCTGTTTCGTTGAACAGATCGATCGTCCCTGTCTGGAAAAACGTGGCAAAGGGGAAGACTTTCGCAAAAATCTCCCCCTGTTTAGGTTTTTGCTGCCCAATTTTTGCCCGGTTAATATTCCACTTCCAATCGCGCTGCGGTGACAGCATCAAAAGCGAAAGCGAGAACTATAGGCATAGGACAAGCGAGGGTGATACAGAGAATTAAGGCTGTCACAGTCAATCCGATCGCCATTCCTAACCAAAGTTTTTCGGCAGGGGATAGACCTTTTTGGCGCTTAATTTTTTGTAACACTTTGGTGGGAATTGGTTCTGGCATCACGGCATTGGGAGGGAATGCCCAATAATTACTGTAGCGTTCGAGAAATAGCTCTGTCCAGCCGTTTTCTTGACACCATTCTTGAATCCATGGTTCGTGAAAGTGTTTCATTGCTTCCCTGTTGACTTTTTCCGGTGATTACTATAAACATCTCCTGATGTGAATTTCATCCTAGCAAAGCTATCTTAAGGGTCGATCGGATTCAATAAAACTTAATATATGAGTAGTCGGTGGGTAAAATGTATTCTAAGATACAGTGCCAGCGAACGACCAGAACGAACCACAAAGACACAAAGGACACAAAGATTGATCGCTCCCATATAAGTTAAACCGATCACACAAAAGGAAATAATTGTTAAGTAGCTGGTTATAATTAAATTAAAAATGGGTTTGAGGTTCGATCCCCCCTGCCCCCCTTGATAAGGGGGGTGCCGATAGGCGGGGGGATCTGAAAGTTTTTAATACCTACCTACTTAAAAAATTTCGGTTCTCGATTCGGTACAGATTGCCTGTAATTTTTGGTCCCAAGTATCGAGGGGAAGGGTATCGAGATAGGCAAAGTCAAAGACAATCCCGATCGAGGGGATAGCTTGCCATTCGGGGGAATGTAAGAGACGATCAAAATAACCTCCCCCGTAACCTAAGCGATAACCTTGGCGATCGCAAGCGACGGCGGGAATTAATAGTAAGTCCACTTCGGCTGGTAAAATGAGAGGAGCGATCGCTGTTGGTTCATAGATGCCATAACGATTTAATTCTAGGGGATCGTCGGCAGTCCAACAGTGCCAAGTCAGGCTATCTCCGTCACAACGAGGAAAACCCCAGCGATGGTGTTGGCAAAATAAGGAACTTAAATCCGGCTCTTGACGATAACTGAAGTAAGCGAGAATGGTTTTAGCGTGGTGAAAGAGGGGTAAAGATTGTAAATTTTTGCAAAGTTGCTGACTATTTTCTTGCCAAATATGCTTAGGAAGCGATCGTCTTTGGGCAATTAGTTGTTTGCGTAATCGGGCTTTTTTGGTAGCAGAATCCATAAAATAGAGATAAATATTTCTGTAGTCACAAGATGCTAAATCTATTTAACTCGCTTTTTGGGCGTTATAACGAGAATATCAAGGCCAATGTGGAAATTTATACCTGGGCAACTTGTCCCTACTGTATTCGGGCCAAATGGTTGCTGGGTTGGAAAGGGGTAAAATACACCGAATACAAGATTGATGGGGATGAAAGCGCTCGTCAAGCCATGGCCGAACGGTCCAACGGTAAACGCAGTGTACCACAGATTTTTATTAATAATGAACATATCGGTGGTTGTGATGATTTGTATGCTTTGGATGGTCAGAAAAAATTAGATAATTTACTGGCTAAATGTGGGACTATCTAAAGTCTATTGATGAAAAAGCCTATGAGAAACATCGGCAATGGATGCAGTTAGCTTTAAATTTAGCGGCAACTGCGGGGGATCGGGGTGATGTGCCGGTGGGAGCGGTTATCGTGGATAAAGAGGGACATTTAATCGCTCAAGAAGCTAATTGCAAGGAAAAACACCATGATCCCACCGCTCACGCCGAAATTCTGGCGATTCGTGCCGCTAGTCAAGTGTTAGGCAATTGGCACTTAAATGATTGTACCCTCTACGTCACCCTCGAACCCTGTCCCATGTGTGCTGGGGCAATTATTCAGGCTAGATTAGGATTATTAGTGTACGGTGCTGACGATCCCAAAACAGGAGTTATCCGCACTGTGGCTAATTTTATTGATAGTCCTTTTTCTAACCATCGTTTACCGGTAATCGCGGGAATTTTAGCCAAGGAATCGGGGGAATTATTACAAACATGGTTTGAGAAAAAAAGAAATGTTTAAAGAAGTCAGGGAGATAGGAGTCAATAAGCTGTAATGCCTCTTAGCTTAAAACCCCACACCCGACACCGCACACCCTGCCTCTAGAAAAAACTTTTTCAGCAAACCCTAATTAAAGCAATAGTTAAATCCTGATAAAAATCCTCCTGTTTTAACTCCACTTTTGATTGAGAAGCCAGTAAAAGTAAAGCCCAAAAAATCGCCACCTTTTCCTGTGTTGCCGAGTGACTAGAAGGCTTTTCCGCTTGCCATAAATCTAATAAATACTCAAACTCTATCTCATTTTTCTCTAATTGAAAAAACTTTCTCTGCAAAAAAAAGTCCAGTTCCGCTGCCAATTCCGTCAGGTTTTCTTGGTGGGCCAATTCCGTGATAATTTGTACCGCTTCCCGTCGGGATTGGGGCCGGGGTTTCGGGACAACTACAGGCAGTTTCGGTAAAGCTTCAATCTCTAGGGCAATCTGTTGTAATTGAGTGATTAACTCCTGCAAAGTTACCCGTCTTTTTCGCGGTGGTGGGGCAGCAGTACGACGGCGAATATGATTTTCTAGATAACGGGGTAAAGTTCTTAGTTCCCGTTCTAAATCGCTAATTTCCTCATCAATCAGACTTTCTTCTTGCTGGTCTAAAGACAATCTTTCTAGGGTATCAGCCTTAAATAAAACTAACATGGAAGCCCATAAAAAAGCCTGTCCCGATTGGGGTAAATTAGCCTGGGCCATGGCTAAATCTAGATCATTTAATAACCCCAATTCTGCCAAAAAGCGATCGATCACATCGATAACCTGCACATCCCAGGGGTCAATTTCTCCCTGTTCCGCCATTTCTAAAAGAGAGGCGATCGCATCACTGGCCGAGGTGATAGTCATGATTGTAGAATCTTGTAGGATCTCAAAGGATAAAATTTAGCAAGCAAAACCATGGACATATCGATCGCTGACCTGCGCTTGGACTACAATCTCGAAGAATTGCTAGAGTCAGAAACATCTGCCGATCCTTTCATTGTATTTAAACAATGGCTAGAACGGGCGGTATCTTCGGGAAGATTGGAACCCAACGCTATGACTTTAGCCACTATTTCCCCGGAGGGTAAACCCCGGGCCCGCATGGTACTGTTAAAAGACTTCGATCCTCGCGGTTTTGTTCTCTTTACCAACTACCAAAGCGCCAAAGGACAGGAATTAATCGCCAATCCCAATGCAGCCCTAGTGTTTTGGTGGGGAGAATTGCAACGGCAAATTAGGATCGAGGGAACTGTAGAAAAAATCAGCGAGGAGGAATCGGATAACTACTTTTTTGTCCGTCCCTGGGAATCTCGTTTAGGGGCCTGGGCCTCCAATCAAAGTGAAGTGATTTCCGGGCGAGATATCCTCGAAAAACGCCTAGCAGAACTAAAAGAAGAATATGCGGGTCGTGAAGTTCCCCGTCCTCCTCATTGGGGCGGATTTCGCCTAATTCCTAGTTTAATCGAGTTCTGGCAAGGTCGCCCCAGTCGTCTCCACGATCGTCTCTGTTATTATCGTCAAGAAGATGGCAGTTGGCAAAGGCAACGTTTAGCTCCTTAGTTTGATCTTGACACCTTGTATTGGCAAAATAACTCGATACTAATTCAATTTGTCATTTTAGTCTTGAGATAATATTAGGTCGATGTCTTTTCCCAACCCGCGCTTACCTTAGCGATCGGGTTGGGCTATTATATCAATTGGATAAAGGCAATCTCTCTGCCCTAAAGTTTCAGAAAAACGATAGAATTGAAAGGGTTTTGGTTTGCATCCTTCAAAAATAACTAGAGAATTATGGACATCAATAAAGTTGGACTTCGAGAAACCTTAGAAGCATTGCGGGTTGAACTGAGTAAATCTATTTTAGCCTCTGAGGGTGAGCAGATTCGCTTTGAAGTGGGTGACATTGAATTAGAGGTTCAATTTGTGGTTGAGCAGTCGAAAGAAGGCAAAGGTGGGCTGAAATTTTGGGTAGTAGAAATGGGTGGGGGTGTCACCAATAAAGATACGATAACCCATAGAATTAAAATTCCCCTTAAACCCATTGGGAAAGATGGAAAACCTGTATTGACAGCAAGTGATGATATTCCCGATTAGAATTTTATACCCCTAGGGACGCAATGCTTGCCCCCAAAGCAGTTAATTTGTAGGATGGGTTAGCGAAGCGTAACCCATCGCCATCCCAGAAGAATAGGTTACATCAATCCGATAAGTTATGCCCCAATTCCAACCCGATCGCGCTTTAGAAATTGTTGCCCCTAAATACGGCACTGCCTATCGAATTGGGGGACGTTTACTCTTGACTTGTCGGCATCTATTTGATAATAGTAACGACTGTAAAGTACGATTTAGATCAGCATCAAACTATTCTGATAAGCAAGATATAGACGCTAAAGTAATTTGGAAAGCTCCCGATAATATCGATATAGCCTTAGTAGAATTACCAGAAACTATCGAAACTTGTGATCCTGTAGTTTTTGGGGTGTTACCTGATGCTAATACCACAAAAAAAGTTAAATTTGACTGTTTGGGCTTTCCTTTATTTTTACGGTATGCTGAAGATAATATAAAATACGCCACAGGGTTACATATTGAGGGAACTATTGATGTAGCTAATCTTGTTCCTCATCACCGTTTGTTATTAAATATTAAAGATAGTCAAGACATACAACCCACCGATGAACAATTAGAAAGATTAGCAGAAGATCAGTCACCTTGGCAGGGAACATCGGGATCAGCAATTGTTTGTTATGGGTTAGTGATTGGGGTACAATCTAAACAGCCAATTAGAGATCGTCCAGCATCTTTAGAAGCTGAATCTTTGGCCAGGGTTTATGACAATCCTGAATGGTGTGAGATATTAGAAAACCATGATATTGATCCTGAACCTAAACCCGTTATATCCGCTTCTTTAAAATCTTCTTCCTATCGCAATCAAGCTCCTCCTAAACCGAGTTATTTTGTCGAACGTCCAGAGGTTAGTATTGAGTTAAAACAACTTTTATTGTCAGCAACAACGGAAAAAACTGGAACATTAGTTATTAGTGCGATTTATGGATTAGGAGGGATTGGTAAATCCACTTTAGCGGCGGCATTAGCACAAGAAAAAGAGGTTCAAGTTTTTTTTCCTGATGGCATTTTCTGGGCAACTTTAGGACAACAACCAGACATTTTATCCTTTCTTCATGGCTGGATTCAAGCTTTAGGAGATTATAATTTTAAGCCGACGGGTATTGATGCGGCATCCTTACACTTGAGGACTTTATTGGCAGATAAAAAGGCTTTATTAGTAGTAGATGATCTCTGGAATGTAGAAGATATTGATCCTTTTAGAGTAGCAGTAAATCAATGTAAATTATTAGTAACCACTAGAGAAGTTCCCGTTAAAGGGGCAATTCGTTATGATTTGGATGTGATGACGGAAAGCCAATCTTTAGCCTTATTAACGGGTTATTTAAAGCATGAATTAAATTTAGCAGATCAGAAACAAGCCAAAATATTAGCCAAAATTGTCGGTTATTTACCCTTAGCTTTGGAGTTAACGGCGGCACAAATTGAAGATGGGATTCCTTGGGCTGAATTAATCGAAGATTTACGAGCAGAAATCGCTCATTTAGAAATTTTAGACCGCTTGGAAGCTGGAGATACTGCCAATGAAGAAAAACGAAAACATTATAGTTTAATTGCTTGCTTTAATCTCAGTTTAAAGCGGTTAAATGGGCAAAGATTGAGACAATTTAGCTGGTTAGGGGTGTTACCCGATGATGTTACCATTACCGAAAAAATGGCGGCGACTTTATGGGATTGTCAGGTGAGAGAAGCGAGACAAACTTTAAGATATTTACGGGGTAAAGCTTTATTATTAACGGGGGTTTCTAGTGAACTATTAACGAGTTATCGGGTCCATGATTTGTTACATGATTTAGCCCGAAATCTGATCCTAGCGTCTCCTCATCCTGAAACGGATTATCGATTACCGGGGTTAGGGTTATCAATGGCTGAGGCACATCAACAGCTTTTACAACGGTATCAAAAACAAATTAAGATATCCCCCCTAACCCCCCTTGAAAAGGGGGGAAAAGAGGTGGAAGTCCCCCTTAGTAAGGGGGATTTAGGGGGATCAAACTGGCACAGTTTAGAGGATGATGGCTATATTTATAATCAATTGCTCTGGCATTTAGAAAAGGCAGGACAGATAGCCCAGATTCATCTATTACTGAGGGAAGAAACGGCAGAAGGTCATAATGGTTGGTATAGTCAATGTGAAAGGGAAGGGAAAACGGCAATTTTTATTAAGGATGTTTCCCGGGCGTGGCAATTGGCGGAGGAGCATTTTATTGAGAACAAGAGTGAGTCTCTTGGGTTACAGGTGCGTTATGCTTTAATCACCACTTCTCTTAATAGTTTGGCGGGGAATATTAAACCAGAATTGATGGCTGCACTGATTCAGCATGAAATCTGGACACCTGCTCAGGGTTTGGCTTATGTACGGCAAAATCCAGATTCTGAGAAGCAAGCAGAAGGATTAACAGCAATTAGTCCCTATCTTACTTCTACTTTGTTATCCGAAGCCTTAGAAATTGCCAGAGGGATTGGGGATAAATCTGACCGTGCATGGGCATTGACTGAGTTAGTTCCTCATTTACCTGAAGTGTTACCCGAAGCCTTAGAAGTTGCCAGAGGGATAGGCAAGGAAACAGACCGTGCATGGGCATTGACAAGGTTCGTTTCCCGTTTACCTGAAGTGTTACCCGAAGCTTTAGCGGTTGCCAGAGGGATTGGGGATGAATTCGACCGTGCAAGGGCATTGACAGGGTTAGCTCCCTATTTACCGGAAGTGTTACCCGAAGCCTTAGAAATTGCCAGAGCTATTAGGGATGAATCCCGCCGTGCAGAGGCATTGACAGGGTTAGCTCCCTATTTACCGGAAAATCTCTTAAGGGAAGCCTTAGAAGTTGCCAGAGGGATTGGGCATGAATACAACCGTGCAAGGGCATTGACCGGGTTAGCTCCCTATTTACCGGAAGTGTTACCCGAAGCCTTAGAAATTGCCAGAGGGATTGGGGATGAATACTACCGTGCAAGGGCATTGACCGGGTTAGCTCCCTATTTACCGGAAAGTTTGTTACCCGAAGCCTTAGAAGTTGCCAGAGGGATTGGGGATGAATACTATCGTGCAATAGCATTGACAAGGTTCGTTTCCCGTTTACCTGAAGTGTTACCTGAAGCTTTAGCGGTTGCCAGAGGGATTGGGGATGAAGATAAACGTATAAAGGCATGGATAGATTTAGCTCCCCATTTCCCAGAAAGTTTGTTACCCGAAGCTTTAGAAGTTGCCAAAGAGATTAGGTCTGAATCCACCCGTACAAAGGCATTGACCGGGTTAGGTCTCCATTTACCAGAAGTGTTACCGGAAGCCTTAGAACTTGCCAGAGTCATTGACGATAAATTTTCTCGTGCAGAAGCCTTGACGGGGTTAGCTCCCTATTTACCTGAAGTGTTACCCGAAGTCTTGGAACTTGCCGAAGCGATTGATGATGATGACTTCTTGGCTGCTAGTATAGTATTAGCAGACTTGGCTGTCCGTTTACCTAGAAGTTTGTTACCCGAAGCCTTAAAAGTTGCCAGAGGGATTGGGTATGAATCCTTCCGTGCAGAGGCGTTGACAGGGTTAGCTCCCCATTTACCGGTCAGTTTGTTACCCGAAGCCTTAAAAGTTGCCAGAGGGATTGGGCATGAATACCCCCGTGCAGGGGCATTGACCGGGTTAGCTCCCCATTTACCGGAAAGTTTGTTACCCGAAGCCTTAGAAATTGCCAGAGGGATTGGGAATGAATACCCCCGTGCAGGGGCATTGACCAGGTTAGCTCGCCATTTACCGGAAGTGTTACCCGAAGCCTTAGAAGCTGCCAGAGGGATTGGGGATGAAAAAGACCGTGCAGAGGCATTGACCGGGTTAGCTCCCCATTTACCGGAAGTGTTACCCGAAGCCTTAGAAGCTGCCAGAGGGATTGGGAATGAAAACTACCGTGCAAAGGCATTGACCCAGTTATCTCGCCATTTACCGGAAGTGTTACCCGAAGCCTTAGAAGTTGCCAGAGGGATTGGGAATGAAAACTACCGTGCAAAGGCATTGACCGGGTTAGCTCTCCATTTACCGGTCAGTTTACCGGTCAGTTTGTTACCCGAAGCCTTAGAAATTGCCAGAGGGATTGGGGATGAAAAAGACCGTGCAGAGGCATTGACCGGGTTAGCTCCCTATTTACCGGAAAGTTTGTTACCCGAAGCCTTAGAAGTTGCCAGAGGGATTGGGAATCAATCCTACCGTGCAGACGTATTAAAAGCCTTAACCGCCACCTTAACCCCTGCTAATGTTGACTTATCTTTCTGGCAAGATGTCCTTCAGGCTTTGGGTACTCTCACTCGTCCTAAATTCCTCGAAACTATTCCCAACTTAGTCCCTTTAATCCTTCATTTTGGGGGGGAGGTCGCTTTAAGAGAAGTGTATCAAAGTATTAGGGATGTTAGTCGCTGGTGGCGGTGATTCTCCTGTCAATAATTGCTATAATAGCTAAAATGGTCATAATGGCTAGTTTCTATAAAGGTTAGTTATGAAAACATTAGGAGCCTCAGAAGCAAAAAATCGCTTTGGCGAACTGTTAGACTTGGCTCGAAGAGAACCAGTAAAGATAGCAAAAAAGGGACGTAATGTTGCAGTCGTGCTGTCAATCGAGGAATTTGAGAGATTTTCCGAGTTAGAAAATCAACTTTTGGCTTTACAGGCAGAAAAAGCTCATCAAGAAGGTTTTATCGGAACAACAGAAAGTGAGGCTTTACTGTCAGAAATTTTAAATGCTTAAGATTAACCTATCTCGACAGGCAACTAAACGCTTAAAAAAACTGCCAGATAAACACGCCAAACAAGTAGCCACAAAAATAACCGAACTGAGAACAAATCCCTATCCCCAAGATTCTCTAAAGTTAAAAGGATACTCTTATCATAGAGCCGATATTGGTGAATATCGAATCGTTTATCGTGTTGAGGAGCAAACACTAGAAATCTTGCTGATTGACAAACGAAACGATGATGAAATTTATAAACAACTAAAGAGAACAATATAGAGAATCTTAATTATCAACCATCAATTAATTAGCGATATTATTCCTGCTAAAATCAAGAAAAACAAATTATTTTTAAACACTCATGAGCATTAATGTAACATTTCCCGAAGAACTCCTCATTGCTGCCAGAGAAGAAAAAGAAGCATTCTCTCGTAAAGTCATAATTTATACATTAGGGCATCTTTATCAAGAAGGAAAAATTTCAGCAGGAATCGGCGCACAAGTATTAGGATGCGATAAATATACATTTTATACACTTCTCTCTGAGTATGGTTTTTCCATTATTGATTACACAGCAGAAGAATGGGAATCAGAAATACAAACCAGCCGTAAATTAGCCCAAAAAATCCAAGAGAATGAAGATAATTGTTAATTCTACACCGATCATCGCCTTATCTTTGATTAATCAATTAGATCTTCTTAATCAGCTATTTAATGAAGTGATTATTTCTTGGGCAGTTTATCAAGAAATTGTCATCGCTGGAGATAATAAACCGGGGGCAAAAGAACTCAAAAATGCCAATTGGATTCAAGCTCAAGAAGTTGCATCATCATCTCCTCTTGAACCGCTATTACTAGGATTAGATCGAGGAGAATTAGAAGTTATTCTCTTGGCAATTTCAATCAAACCAGACTGGGTAATTATAGATGAGAAATTAGCAAGAAGAGTTGCCAAAGCTATGGAATTACCCGTCAAAGGAACATTAGGAATTCTCTTGGTTGGTTTTTATGCAGGTTATCTATCTAAACAAGAAATTTTATATTTATCACAACAGTTAGTTGATTATGGAATTCGTATTAGTTCTCCGATTCTTAATTGGCTAAAAACAGAATTAGACAATGATCATTAATACCAAATCAATGCAAAATAAACTACCATGAAACAACTAATCGTACACATTCGTGACCAAGAAAAAGCAGAAACACTCTCTAAAATTTTAACTGCTTTAGATTTTGTTGACTCCGTAGAAATCATCGAAGATCAAACAACATTATCTGATAACGAGCAAGATTTTTTTGCCCTAGCAGGATTGTGGGAAGACAGGGATATTACCCCTAAATCTATCCGTGAAGCAGCATGGCGAGAAGAAAACCGATGATTTTATGTGACACCAATATCCTCATTTAATTCTATAAAAACAACCATAGAATTATCGAAGAGCTTCGCCATATTGGACTAAATCAACTAGCCATTAGTTCCATTACTCAAGCCGAATTATATTATGGAGCAATCAATAAAAATGAACTAAACAAAATCAAAAGACATCTCGGATTGCTACATACCTTTCCTGTAGATGTCGCAATATCCAATCAATTTATTAACTTAATGGAAACCTACTCCCTCAGTCACAAACTCAACATCCCTGACGCTATCATTGCCTCAACAGCATTAGTGCAGAATATTAAGCTATATACATTGAATTTGAGAGATTTTTGTTTTATTCAAGGCTTAGAACTCTATGATCTGTCAAATGAATAACCCATCAACGTTAGCATTTTCCAGCGTTCAGCGAACCAGTCATGAATTAGTCAAAAAATCAAAGAGAATGAAGATAATTGTTAATTCTATTCCCAACTTAGTCCCTTTAATCCTTCATTTTGGGGGGGAGGTTGCCTGAAGAGAAGTGTATCAAAGTATTAGGGATGTTAGTCGCTGGTGGCGGTGATTCTTGTTCTATGAATTAGCCTCCGCCTTATCCAATTAAATCAGCAGTCTGCTCCCCAGTGTCTTCGACAAGCACAGAAATCCGATAACATAGTTAATAGGTGACATCGGGAAAAAATCATCTATGGCAACTACATCAGAAGACGTATGGCGAATCTTAGCCGAATTAGCGACTGCTCAAGCCGAATTGACTGCTGCTCAAAAAGAAACTGACAAACAACTGAAGGAGACTGACCTACTATTGAAGGAAGTTAGTCAACAACAGAAGGAAAACGCCCAACAAATCAAGGAAACTGACCGACAACAGCAGAAAACTGACAAACAACTCAAAGAATTAGGTCAGCAAATTGGGGGACTCGGGGCAAAATTCGGCAGCTTTACCGAAGGACTTGCTCTCCCTTCAATGGAAACGATTCTCAGACAACGGTTCGGCATGAAAGTTGTTAGTCCCAGTGTGCGAGCCAGCGAAGATGGACAACACCTAGAAATTGATGTCCTTGCCTATACTAATGGTGAGTTAAATACTGCCTATATCGTCGAGGTTAAAAGTCATGCTAGAGAGGAATCTATTACACAATTAAAAAGTATTTTGCAACGGTTTCGCAGCTTTTTCCCTGAACACAAAGATAAAAAACTCTATGGCATATTAGCGGCGGTTCATGTATCCCCAGGATTACGCGAAAAAATTCTGCAAGAAGGGTTTTATGTGGCTCGGATTCATGACCAAGTGTTTGAACTCGATATTCCCGATAATTTTCAACCTCAAATCTATTAAAACAGCAAAAGCGATCGCTTTTGATCTGAATCTTGTCCGGGATGACTTTTATCAAGAAAAACAATCACCTTCTTTTCTCAATCATCGATCGTTTTGACCTGTAAGGGTAAGTCAAAAATTTTTACCTACCCCCCACCTCCTACACCACGCACCCCGTCTCCTTTTCAGGCTCTCTGTCACCCCACGAGGGATCGGTATTTTGGGGAGGACGGGATTTAGTTAAATAATCTTTGCAGAAAAGTGCTTTGATCCCGCAGGAAAACCTGAGCGCAATTGCGCCCCGGCATCCCCGAAATTGAGCCGCCGGGGTGAGTTCCTGCCCCAGTTAAATAAAGGTTTTTAATGGGGGTTTTGTAGTTAGCTATTTCTGGCAAAGGACGCAGGAAAATCATCTGATCTAAGGTCATATCAAGATGATAGTAATTACCCTTATAGGAACCCAAACGATTAGCTAATTCGGCCGGACTTTCCACCCGACGAGCAATAATGGCGGATTTGAGATTCGGGGCATAATCGGCCAGTTTATCAAGAACTCGATCGGCCACGCAATTTTTTAATTCTTCCGTCCATCCCGTGCCGTTTAATCCCGTTCCCTCGGCCCCGGCAATCTGATAGGGGGCAAAAAATTCGATCCAGAGGGTATGCTTGCCTTGGGGAGCCATGGAGGGATCGAGAATAGTGGGGACATCTAGGTACATCGAGGGATTTTCGTCGGGAATCTGCCCCAAAATCGTTAAAGCGTGGGCCTGTTCAACGTGACGCACGGAATCGGCGATGAGAATCGTTCCCTGTAAATACTCCTCTTTGTGATCGTAAGCCTCAAACCTTGGCGCTTCGGCGAGGGCGCAATCAATTTTAAGAATTGTTTCATTGTTATTGACAATTCGCCGTTCTACCCTTTCTCGCAATTCCGGATCAGCGGCATCCACATCGGCGGGGGCGACTAACTGTAAAAAGACTCGTCTAGCGTCAATATTAGAGATAACAGCTGCTTTTGCCAGATATTCCTGTCCAGAGTCCACCCTAACCCCGATCGCTTGTCCTTCCTCAATTAGAATCTGTTTAACTTTCTGCTCGGTTAAAATTACCCCACCGAGACTGACAACACATTTCACCAGAGCCTCGGTTAGTGCGCCCGTACCACCACGAGGGCGAGCCACCCCGGGGGAGTGACGCATCGCCATCATCATCATCCCGGAGGTAATACCTTTTTGGGAGGGAGGAGCGCCAATTTCTGCCGCTAGACGAGCCAGGGGTGCTTTGACAAATTCGCTCTCAAACCACTCATTGAGGACATCTTCGGGGGAAGTAATCATCGTGCGGATGAAGTCGAGCAGTTTCTTTTTCGAGCCGATCGCTTTCCAGACACTAGCTAAGGCACTAGAGTTATAATTGCGGGCGATTCTGAGCAAATCTTGGGGCGGAGCGTTAAACCAAGGCCCGATCGCATTCATCAACTGTCCCCAATAGTCGATAAACTGAAGGTAACGATCGGCATCTCGCGGACAAAACTGGGCAATTGCGGCGTGAGTTTTTTCCAGAGAGCGATAGGAAAGAAAATATTGGCCGGAGGGATGGGGACAGAAAACGGTAGGATCGAAGAATAAATACTCTAATCCGTGGCGTTTTAGCTCCAATTCCTCAATTACCGGTCCCAAAAAAATAAATTCGTGATCGATCGCACAGAGATTAAACTTAAAATCGGGGGCTAGATCTGGGATAACCGCTTCTGTGGTAGCCGCTCCTCCCGGTACGCTACGCTGTTCCAGAAGGAGGACGCGATAACCGGCTTTGAGGAGATAGGCGGCACAAACTAAACCATTATGCCCCGCACCGATGAGGATGACATCGTAACTTTCCATGCAGTTTCAAAAATTCCTATTTTTAATTTTGCGCTTTTCTTGGCCTTAATATGTTAAAAATAGTTAAAGATTAGCTGCGGTCAGCAGATTTCAGCGAGCAGTTATGAGTGAGCAGGTAGAAAACATTTAATTTTTCCTTTTTTTTATGAGTTCTTCCATCAAAGTTATTCAACCATCGGGTATTTTAGATGGCAACCAAGCCGGCCAATTTCGCCAAGAAATTGCCGAAGCCGTGCAGGGAGGTTCAGAGGTTATTATCGTTGATTTCCAGAATGTCACCTTTATGGATAGTTCTGGTTTAGGGGCGCTAGTTTTATCCTTAAAAACTGTGCGTTCTGCGGGGGGTAAACTATTAATCTGCTCGATTAATGAGCAGATAAAAATGTTATTTGAATTGACTGATATGGATCGAGTTTTTGAAATTTTTAATAACCGAGAAGAATTAGAACAAAAAATCCTCGGAAGTTAATTAAGTAGTCGTGCAAAAATTAATTTATTGGTTGGGATAGGCAAAAGCTTTATCGAAATGTGTAATTAATTTTACTTAGGTACTTAACGAAAATCCACCTGCATAATCGAAAGATCATCCCTAAAATTGCCATCAAATTGTAAAGCTTGAATTTTTTCAATAAAATTATCGAGATTTTTAGCCGAATTACCGTGATAATTTCGTAAAGATTGAATAAAGTTCTCCAGTCCCCACATCCTACCATCAACACAATCGATCTCGTAAATTCCATCACTAAAAAGATAAAGGCTACTGGGTAAATTCAGGCATTTAACCTGATTAATATATTCCGCTTCCGGAAACATTCCGATGGGAAACCCGGGAGCTTTCAGTCTGGTTTCAATCATCTGGCCAAAAGGTTTGTGCGTCAGGAGAACTGCCGGGGGATGACCGGCGCTGGCATAGGTTAACTGTTGTTGTTTCCGATCATAAATTCCGTACCAGATAGTAAAATATTTATCATTCTTAGGACTGATTTGATAAACTTGATTTAACCCATGTAAAACCTGATTAGGTTGATAGTAATTCACCTGACTTAAACTGCGGGAACGGAGTAAATTAATCACCGAAAGGGAAGGTAAAGCCGCTCGCAAACCATGGCCAGCCACATCTAAAAGATATAACATCAAATGGTCCTTATCTAACCAATAATAATCAAAGCCATCGCCCCCCAATCGACGAGAAGGAAGGAAGCGAAAATCGATAGCAAGTTTTGGAGAAATGAAAGGTTCTGGTAACAGCGATCGCACATATTCCGCAGCCTCCGCTAACTCCATTTCTAGTAATTGTTTTTGCGCTTGCAGATCATGACTTAATTGATACAAACGTATTCCCGCCCGCACCCGCGCTCTTAACTCATTAATCTCGATCGGTTTACATAAAAAATCATCTGCCCCCGCATCCAATCCCCTCACCCGATCCTCCACCGATCCCAAAGAAGTTAAAAGGATAAAAAAAGTCGTTGACAGTTGGGGATTGAGCTTAATTTGCCGGCAAACTTCCAACCCATCGATCCCCGGCATCATCCAATCACAAATAATCATCGCCGGGTTCAGTTGCCCCGCTTGCTTTAATCCTTCTTCCCCATCACCGGCAATAAAAACCTCGTATTCCTTCTGCAACGCGCGGCTCAAAAACGTTTGAATTACTCCATCATCATCAATTACTAGAATTCGTACCATTTTTTTTGTGACTCGACTATCTCAATCTTACTGCCTACTCCTGACCCCCTGACAGATGACTTTGCTTGTCCCTCAACCAAAAATTAAATCCAGAATCGATCCAACACATCAGTCATAGTTGGGGAAAAATGGTATAACTTCTAGCGTAAGGCATTGCAGAGGTAAGCCGGGGGTGAAGATTTCTTTTCAGGTAGATAGCGATCTCAAGTCCTTAGATACCGTTTTAAAATATTTTGAGCAACTTGAACCGGCGGGCATTGCCCAAAAAGACTGGCTCCAGTGTCAGCTTGCTCTTGCCGAAGGTTTTACCAATGCTGTCCGTCACGCTCACCGACACCTACCTCCCGAAATCCCGATCGAGATCGAAATCGAGATTACCCGATCCCAGATGGAACTTCGCATCTGGGATCGGGGTTCCGTCTTCGATTTAGAGGGCTTTATCGAGAAAAATGCCCATCTTGACCATAGTTTCTCAGGTCATGGGCAAGGACTGCCGATCCTGCAAAAAATCGCCGATCAACTCAGTTATACTCACAATGAAGATCAGCGCAACTGTCTGTTAATTATTAAACAATTTTCCCGCCATGAATCCGATCGCGCCCCTCGTTTCTCCTAGTTGGTTAGTGAACAATCTCGATCGCCCCGATCTGATGGTTATTGACTGTCGTTTTCAATTAAACGATCCCGATCTCGGTTATCAAGAGTATTTAGCCAATCATATTGAAAATGCCTTCTATTTACACCTAGATCGCGATTTATCGGCTCCCGTTGCCCGTCATGGCGGACGTCATCCTTTACCGAATCCGCAGACAATAGCCGCTAAATTAAGCTCTTTAGGGGTGATTTCCGGTCAAACCCATGTGATCGCCTACGATGCCTCCCGTTTTGCCTTTGCCAGTCGTCTCTGGTGGTTATTACGTTATCTGGGCCATGAACGAGTCAGCATTCTCGATGGTGGTTGGCAAAATTGGTTAAATGCCGGTTATCCCGTCTCTAATCAGATACCTGTGCCAAAAACCGGCGCTTTTCTCCCCCAAGTTCAAGAGGATTGGGTAGTCACAATTGAGCAGCTAAAAAGGCAAAAAGAGCAAGCGGGAGTGGTGTTAATTGATGCTAGGGAAAGCGATCGCTATCGGGGCGAAAGGGAACCGATCGATCCGATCGCCGGCCACATTGAGGGGGCGCTTAATTATCCCTGGTTAGAAGTCACCGATAGTCAGGGTTTTTCCCAACCCCTGGCCGAGCAAAAACAACGTTGGCAAGAGCGGCAAGGCGATCGAGAAATTATCCTCTACTGTGGTTCGGGAGTGACAGCCTGTGTCAATATCCTTTCCCTTACCCTAGCCGGATACGACAATGTTAAGCTATATTCTGGAGGTTGGAGTGATTGGTGTTCCTACCTGATCTAACCGGCCCTATTGATACCCATCTATCGAGAAAGATTATCAAAATGACCTAATTACTGTACAATCCCTCTATTATCACTTTTAATTATTCCGAAACTATTATCTAGTTTGTCTCCTAAGTGGGTGGGTGGAATTAAATATAAGATAAACGTAGGTTGGGTTGAAGCATGAAACCCAACGCCCGCATGGGTTACGCTACCGCTAACCCATCCTACAAATAATTGTGTCTCCCTACTTAGACAAAAAAGCTAATTTTTATTTTAGTTGCTATCCTTTTGCTCTCAAATCACCGCTATTCCCCAAAGAATAGTCGTTTTCCCCCGTAAAATTACTAAAAGGTAATTTTATAGTTAAACTCTATAAAAAATTAGGTATGTATTTTGTATGACAGAAGCCGGTCTTTGTCATTGTAATGGTGGCACCCGTCCGAAAGATCGCCTTTCGATTTTTGTGGATGGCAATAATATGTTTTATGCTCAACAAAAAAATGGTTGGTTTTTTGACCCGCGCAAGGTGTTAAATTACTTCACCAACGACCCGAATATTATGTTAATTAATGCCTTTTGGTACACGGGTTTAAAAGATTCCCAAGATCAAAGAGGTTTTCGCGATGCTTTAATTAGTTTGGGTTATACGGTGAGAACGAAAATTTTGAAAGAATATTATGATGATAGTTCCGGTCGTTTTTCCCAGAAAGCTAATTTAGACATCGAAATTGTCGTCGATATGTTTAATACTGTCGATCAATACGATCGAGTGATTTTATTTAGCGGTGATGGCGATTTTGAACGAGCGATCGAACTATTGCGCTCTAAAAATACTCATATTACCGTAGTTTCTACGGAAGGGATGATCGCTAGGGAATTACGCAACGCCACCGATCGCTATATTGACCTGAATGATATTCGCAAAGATATCGAAAAAAGTGATTATTAACCGGCCGTTTTGTCTTTAAACCAGCTATTTATCCTATTTTTCTTTATTGGTAGTCCTCACCCCAACCCCTCTCCCAGAAGGGGATAGGTGAGGCAATTAACCATCTCTTGTTTATTTTTCCTTGAGTCGAAATAGTAAAAACTGATTGACCTGATTGGGATTAAAGTTATTATCACTGATTAAAATCAAAGAGCGACTACCATCTGGTAATCTTGGACCGAGAGTCATTCCTTCCAAATTATCTAAATCAATCCCCAAAGTCCCTAAATCTAGTAATAATTTTTTCCGCAAGGGTTGCACCTGTAAAGCTTCTAATTCCCCCGGTATTCTGGCGATTTTCGAGGTATCGGTGGCGCTTGCGTTAACTACCTGAAAGAGTTTCGCTCCAAAACCTTCTAAACCAAAAGTTCGCTCTAAACTGAGAAAATAACCCTCTTTTTCTAAAGCTAATAATTCCGTTAAACCGTAGTATCTCGCACCACTGGGTGGCTCATCTAACACATACAATTGTTCTGATACTAACACCGGCGCACCAATCGGATCAATAACATAATGAAGAAGTCGCACTCTGAGATTTTCTGCTCTTTTTCCCGTGGGACTATCTTGAATTAAAGCGCTTTCTGTGGCAGTAAACAAACGAAAAGGATCATCTTTAAGAGTGCTGGTAATCCCTAAAGTTAAGGATTCAAACCCTAAATTATCCTGTATTCCTTTTTGATTGCTATCATCTGGTAAAAAGCGATTAGGAATTAACAAAGACTCCTTTAATTGTCCCTGCAAATCAAATTCAGCCACAAAAGGAGCAATTCCCTGTTTAACCGCACCTTCACTGGAAATAAACAAAGTTTGTCGGGGCGAAAAAGCGATACCTTCCGGGTCGATCGATCCCTTTTTAAACGTTTCTCCCTTGCCATCTTTTAGGAACGTAACCGCCTCTAAATTCACTTTTTCGATTTTTTCATCATTTATCTGCAAACTAGCCGTATAAAAGCGGGCCGGAGCTTTCTGAGAACGATCATCACTGAGGAGATAAAAGCGGTTATTGGCGCGATCATAGGTAATTGCCGATAATCCCCCCACCCTTGTCCCTTGATAATCTGCTTCTGGTAATTGATATTCTCCCAGAAACTCGACCGAGAGAGGTGGAAACATTCGTTGTTCTGCCAAAACTTGCGGGGAGACACCACAGGCAGCCAGACTAAAGGTTACAATCAAACTAGCAATTAAACCCAAAATTGGGAAACGGTAATTTTCGGCAGTCAGTCTCTTATAGAATCGATCGATCACAAAATATAACCCTCTACTACGCTCTTATCAATCTATTATGCTACGTTTTTCTCTCAGTTTATGGCTCTGTTTGATCGGTACTTCCCTTCCTCTCCTAGCACAAACAGAAACCCCTGCACCCAATCCCCTCGAAACTCCCCTAAAAAGTCCTTTATTACCCGCAATTGATCGCCCTTTAACTCCCTTGGAGCATCGTCAACTGTTATTATACATCGATCAACGCGATGCTGAAGCTCAAGCTAAATACGATGCGGGATTAAATGAGGAAGCTTTTCCCATCTGGTATGAAGTGATTAAATTAAATCGTTATTTAGGAGCAAAAGAAGAAGTAAAATCTTTGGGAAAAGTGGGGTTAGCAGCTTGGAATCGAGATCGAACTGAGGATGTTAAATTAATTACTGCTCGTTTAAAATCTTTGCAACAAACCGCAGAAACTAACCAGACAATGGAGGAGGAACTATTAGCATTATTAGGTACATCCTATCAACAGGTACGAGCTTTTAATGAGGCGATAATTATCTATGATAAAATCCTAGCTACTGCCAGAAAATCTGGGGATAATCTGGCAGTAGAAGCAAATTTAAATCAACTTGGTCAAATTCATTTATCCCGTTTTGATTATCAAAAAGCAGCCCCAGTCTATGAGGAATTATTAGCAGTAGCTAAAGCACGGAATGACTCGCTCAAGCAAGGAATTTATCTGCAAAGATTAGCAGAAATTTATCGAGAATCTCTACAACCAGCTAACGCAGTAAAAATTAAAGAAGAAATAGCTGAAACCCAGATCAGAAATCAGCAAATACAGTTAATCCCCGCTCTAAAAATTCAAATTGGTTTGGATTACCAAGCTTTAAAAGATGCAAATAAAGCCAGCCAAAACTTTCAAGAAGCCTATTCTCTCGCTTTGGCTTTACAACAGTACGGCACGGCAGGAGAAGCTTTAAATAAGTTGGCAGAACTTTATAAAAGTTATCAACAGGTAGATTATGCTTTACAAATCTATCAAGAATCAATTAAAGTCCATGAATTAGGCTATAATTACTACGGTTTAATGAATACCTACGATCAAATCGGTCAAATTTATCTAAAGAGAAAAAATTATCCCCAAGCTTTACTCGCTTTCCAAAAAGGTGCGGAATTAGCCCAAGCTATCCGTTATCGTGAACAATATTTTCAAACCCAAATCACCCAAATTAATCAAGCAATAAATAATCCTGAATAGTGATCTTTAAGTATTTGAATAGTTAACTATCAGATGGACAGGGAAATGGGGAAGTGGGGAATTTCAACTAAAACCCTAAAACCCTAAAACCCCAACACCCCAACCCACAACACCCTAAAACCCAACCCCCAATGGACAACTCCTATTCTCAATTAAGGGAAGACTTGCTGAAATTGCTGCAACGCTTGCCACAGTCGAAAGATAGTAAATGGATTCAAAGATCTCTGGAAGCAATAGTCAGAATTGCCGGGGAGGAAATCGATCGCCTCGATTGGAAAATTTTAACCTATGCGATCGAAGATCTAGAAAAGGGATTTCAGGTATTTTACCCCTACCGTCACATTCGTAAACTGACCATTTTTGGCTCGGCACGCATCAAACCTGACAGCAGTGAATACCGTCTGGCAGTAGAATTCGCGCGCTGTATCAGTCAATACGGTTTTATGGTGTTAACTGGCGCTGGGGGTGGCATCATGCAGGCAGGGAATGAAGGCGCCGGACGGGAAAATTCCTTCGGATTAAATATTCAGCTACCCTTTGAACAGGGGGCTAATCCCTATATCATAAATGATGCCAAATTAATCGATTTTAAATATTTCTTTACCAGAAAACTATTTTTTCTGCGGGAAAGTGACGCAGTAGCTTTATTCCCCGGCGGTTTCGGCACCCAAGATGAGGCCTTTGAGACGCTTACCCTCTGTCAAACGGGTAAATACGGACCTGCACCCCTAGTATTGATTGATGAGCCGGATGGGGACTACTGGCAAACTTGGCAAGAACAAATTAGTGAAAATCTGCAAAAAAGAGGACTGATATCCGCCGAAGATCGGAATTTTTATACAATTACCAACGATCTAGACTACGCTTGTCAAACAATTCGCCACTTCTATCGGGTGTATCACTCCAGCCGTTTTGTGGGAGAATCCTTTGTTATTCGTCTTAACCACGAACTAAGCGGGGAACAGATCGAACAAATTAACCAAAACTTCGGCGATATCGTAGTTAAGGGGAAAATCGAACCTAGTCAAATTCTAGAACGAGAGAGTCGGGATTCCAGCCACCATTTACCCCGTCTAGTTTTTTACTTTAACGGCAAGAGTTACGGACGCTTGTATCAGTTAATTGCTCACATCAACGATTTGAGTCCTGTAGTTGCTCTCGAAGAGCATCCCGAAAGAAAATAAACCCTAGGCCAGAGTTTCCGGACAGTATCCTAAACCCTTAGTAAATTGTTGCCGAAAAGCCTCTATATCTTGCTGATCCGGGGTACCATGGGACACGATCGCCACCTGGTAACGACGCATGACATCAATGGGGGATTGTCCCGTTTCCAAACTCCAAAAAACCATCTGGAGACGCATTTCCGGTTGATAGGGAATCCCTAACTCATTCATGTAGGCGCGAAAATCACCGTGTTGGCAAGGGGTGAGCATTTGATTAAACTTTATCTTGACCACCCAACCGTTAATCTGATGAATAACCGTCATGACGGAGGAGGGCAGATGAGTCATCGATCGCAGGTATTCGGTGACTCGTAGCGTTAAACTAGCATTAGCAAGAAAATAGAGATAGTCCATAGTGGCCGCCGGGCTATTGGCTAATAGTCACAATTAGTGTTATATCTCTAGTCTGACGATAGACCGTTCTCGATACCAAGGGGAGAAATCCCCGATTTAGTGAAGTTCGCCTGGGTAGGATTACCCAACTTTTGCGAAGATCTTTATGATGACAATGACGATGACCCCTGACCAACTACTCTCTAGCTACGATTATCACCTTCCTCCGGAGTTAATTGCCCAAAATCCCGCAGAACCCCGAGACAGTTCCCGTCTTTTGGTGGTAGATTCTCCCAATAGTCATAATTTGGCTATTTTTCGGGATTTACCCACTTGGTTAGAGTCGGGGGATTTGCTGGTTTTCAACGATACCCGGGTGATTCCGGCCCGTTTATTTGGCCGTAAAACCACGGGTGCCCCCGTAGAAATATTACTACTAGAAGAACAGGATGACCATCGTTGGTTATCCCTAGTCAAACCGGGAAAACGCTTTAAAGTCGGTTCAGAAGTCCTTTTTTATCCGAAAACAGGGCGAACGGAAGACGAAGCAAAATTATGGTTAGCGAAAATAATCGACCGAGATCTGAATACCGGTGGTCGTCTGCTGGAATTTGAACCTCATCCCGGGCGCAGTTTTTGGGATATGTTGGAAGAGTACGGTCATATTCCTTTCCCCCCCTACGTCACCGAATCGGAAGCAGAAGAAGACCGTTATCAAACAGTTTACGCTGATAAACAGGGTTCTGTGGCCGCTCCCACGGCCGGACTACATTTTACTCCCGAATTATTCCATAAGCTCGCCCAGAAGGGTATAGATACCGCCTATATCACCCTTCATGTGGGGGTGGGAACCTTTCGTCCCGTGGAAGTGGAAAATATTGCAGAACACATAATGCACCAAGAATTTTTGCATATTTCCGCCGAAACTGCCCAAAAAATCGCCCAAACAAAGGCCAAAGGTGGCCGGGTTATTGCCGTGGGGACGACGGTGGCCCGCGCTTTGGAAGGGGCAATCAAAGAAACTAAGAGCCAGAAATTAACCGCTTTTCAGGGAAAAACCAATTTATTTGTCTATCCGGGTTATCAATGGCGAGTTATCGACGGCATGATCACTAATTTTCACCTACCCAAGTCTAGTTTGATGATGTTAGTTAGTGCCTTAGTCGGACGGGAAAGACTACTGGCATTGTATCAAGCAGCTATCCAAGAACGTTTCCGTTTCTATTCCTTCGGTGACGCTATGTTAATCCTACCCAGCGCTTGCAGCAGTAATCGGTAAGTAGTTGGACAAAATTACCTTCATACCCTAGAAAGAAGGAGGGCCAGAACTGTGGAAAGGGCAACAGGAAAGGGAAAAATATGTGTAAGCGGCCCGCGCATCTAAATTGGTCTAGGTCGATTATCGAAACACCTCTAGCCTGTTGTCTATCCTAACCAAGAAATGAAAAGAAAAGATGTTAAAATCGGTCGCCGCCATTTTGGCAAATCCTGGCAAATATTGGTGATTATTGCCTCAGTCGCCGCTGCTCCCTTTGCTATTTTTTATCTGATTGCCTTGGCTTATCTTTGGCAAGGCGATCGACTTTTGGCCGCGGGGGAGAAGGAATCGGCTCTGTCTGCTTACCGAACCGTTTTATCTTTCCACGAAAATTCAGTTCAAGCCCATATAAAAATCGCTCAGGTCTTGCAAAGTCAAAAACGCTATTCTGAAGCCTTAGAAGCATATAATCGTGGCTTTATCGTTAATGATAAACCACCGATGGAACCCTCCCAAAGTAATTATTTAGTGGCTTTGGGGGATATCTTCGCCCAAGAGGAAAAATGGTCAGAGGCGATCGATGCCTACCAAAAAGCAATTATGATTAAACCAACTTTTAAAGCGCAATTTCAGCTAGGAAAAGCCCTTTATAGTTTACAACGTTGGGATGAGGCGGCGAAAGCTCTGCAAGCAGCGGTTTTTCTCGATCCTAGTCAGGGAAAAGCCTATTTTTATCTGGGAAAGGCCTACAGTGAACAGCAACTCTGGCAAGAGGCCAGTTATGCCTATGAGCAAGCTCTAGAATTGATACCTAGTCAGGGTGAAATCTACAAAAAATTAGGAGAAGCCCTAGGAAAACAGGGAAAATGGCAGGAAGCAGAGCAAATATATCGACAGGCTTTAATTTACGCTCCTAAAGATGGGGATATTTATAATTATCTGGGCAAAGCTTTAGCGGAACAGGGAAAACTAGGGGCAGCCATGGCAGTTTTTCAACAGGCGCGGCAAATTAGCCCCAAGAATGCTAATATTTACGAAAATCTTTGTTATACCTATATCAATAGCGGTCAGATCGATGAGGGTCTAAATTGGTGTCGGCAGGCCGTAGAAATTGATCCCAATTTATCAGAAGCTAGATTTATTTTACAGGAAATTCAACGGGGGCGATTAATTCACGACAATCCCGAATTATTAAAAATGCCAGAGATAATTCCCAGTGTTAAGAGTGATCCTCTGGTGAATTTAAAACGCTCAATTGTTAAAATTGTCGTGCGCGGCAAAAATAAAAATGGTATCGGCACTGGTTGGTTATTAAAACGAGATCAAGATACAGCTTGGATCGTGACTAACCGCCATGTGGTGACGAATTACCGTCAAGAAATCGATGCAGGGTCCCGCATTTTTGTGGAGTATTATAGCCAACCACCCCAGGGAAAAATTCGCAAGCGTTCAAAAGCTAAAATTCTCCACACTACCCCCGCTGACGACTGGCTCGATTTAGCAGTATTGGAGGTAAAAAATCCCCCCCCAGATTTAAAACCTTTAGCTTTAGCACCCCTACCAATTGCCGCTAATCAACCAGTAATCTCGATCGGTAATCCTTTTAATCAAAAAGATTGGACTGTCAGCAAAGGCACGGTTAATGATAATAACGAAAAATCCTTAAGTTTATCCATGTTTGTCGTTTCTGGACAGTCGGGAAGTCCAGTTTTAAACGATAAAAATCAAGTGGTGGGAGTGATTTCCCAAGCGAGTTTATTTTGTGCCAATCCCTCTACTCCTAAACCCCTAGAAAATGCCGTTAGATTGGGTTGCGGTTTCGCGATTCCCATTGACAGAGTGCGAGAAAGGTTAAGGGAGTGGCAATTATGAATTATGAATTATGAATTATGAATTATAAATTATAAATTATGAATGATGAATTGGGGAGTGGGGAACTTTTTCAGTTATCAGTGAACAGTAATCAGTAATCAGCTTCTGAAGGCAAGAGGCAAAAGAAAGAATCTGGCAATTCTCCTACCTAACAAGAAGGTTATAAACTAAGTACATCAAAGCTTTTAGATTAACAAATTAGGTTTTAGTTTCGGCCTTTGTTATTAGTTATCAGTGGATAGTGATCCTAAATCCGGTTATTAAAAACTGATTATTTATTCCCCTTTGCATGAGTGCCTCTTGCATGACTGCCTCTCCGCATAACTAGCCTGTACTCAACGGATTTAGTATGATTTATCACTGTTTACTGTTTACTAAGTACCTAAGCAAAATTAATTACACATTTCGATAAAGCTTTTGCCTCTTGCCTATTGCCTCTTGCCTGTCTTCACTAGGAAATTTATTTTGCATGACTACTTAAGTAGCTGGTTATAATTAAATTAAAAATGGATTTTAGGTTCGATCCCCCCTTAGTCCTAGGGTTGATTCATAGTAGGGTTGATTCATAGTAGGGTTGATTCATGAATCAACCCTACCCTTAGTCCCCCCTTGATAACGGTGGTGTCTGATAATTTTTAACGCCTACCTACTTATTTACTGTTTACTGGTTACTGATAACTGTTTACTGGTCACTGATAACTGATAACTGATAACTGGTCACTGATAACTGATAACTGCTATGCTACTCTAGGCAGAAAACCATTTGATCGAGAACACCGTGGCTAACCAAGAAGCAACTTCCCCCGCTATTCGTACCCCCTTATACGAGCTAATTGCCCAACAAACCAGCAAATTTACCCCTTTTGCGGGTTGGGAGATGCCGATACAGTTTAGCGGCCTAAAAACCGAACATAATGCTGTCCGCAGTGGTGTCGGGATGTTTGACATTTCCCACATGGGCAAATTTATCTTAACTGGCGATAATCTGGTTCAATCTCTCCAAACCCTAGTTCCCTCTAATTTAGCCCGTTTAAGGGCAGGAAAAGCACAATATAGCGTTTTACTCAACCCGGACGGTGGCATAATCGATGATATTATCTTTTACTACCAAAGCGAAAACCAAGGCGTATTAATTGTTAATGCCTCAACCACCGATAAAGATCGAGAATGGATTTTAGGCAATTTAGAGGGGTCGGGGGTCAAATTAAAAGATTTATCGCGAGAAAGGGTCTTAATCGCCCTGCAAGGACCCAAGGCGGCGACAATTTTACAGCCCTTGATCGGGGAAAAATTAAGCGATTTTGGCCTATTTAATCACTGGGAAAGCCAGCTTTTCGGGGAAAAAGTTTTTATCGCTAGGACCGGTTACACGGGAGAAGATGGCTTTGAAATTATGGCCTCCCCTGAAATCGGACAGCAACTTTGGACAGAATTCTTAAATTTAGGGGTGACTCCCTGCGGTTTAGGGGCCCGGGATACCCTGCGTTTAGAGGCAGCTTTAGCCCTTTATGGACAGGATATCGACGATAGCACGAGTCCCCTAGAGGCTGGCTTAAATTGGTTGGTTCATCTGCCAGAAAAAGGCGATTTTATCGGTCGTGATGTCCTTGAAGACCAAAAACTTAATGGTGTCAATCGCCTCTTGGTGGGATTGCAGATGTCCGGCAAACATATCGCTCGTCACGATTATCCGGTAGTATTTGCCGGGGAAGCGGTGGGTAAAGTTACCAGTGGCACTTTATCACCAACTTTAAACACAGCGATCGCTTTAGCCTATCTTCCCACACCTTTCGCCTCGATCGGACAGGCGATCGAAGTGGAAATCCGCGGCACCACCTACCCCGCTACCGTCGTTAAAAAACCCTTTTACAAAAGTAAAAAGTAGTGGTTTGTTTCAGCTAATTTGGTGTATTAGAAAAATGCTATAAATTCTATAATCTAAGACTTTAAGCCGAAATCTATTGCCCTATTTTAGCTGAAACAGTCCAGTAGGGTGCGTTACGCTGCGCTAACGCACCAACCTAAAGCACCGAGAAAAAAGGAGCAATAATTTGGTGGGTTACGGCGAACACAAAATCAATACTAAACTGTAGCAGTTACCGTCGCCTAACCCACCCTACAGCTGATAACTGATAACTGAAAATGCAATCCGTAGACTTTACCACCCTCAGCGCCACTTGTGCCGAAATTGCAGCCACTTGGCTACCGGCGAGACTAGAACAAGTGTATCAAATTGATCGCCAAACGATCGCCCTCTATTTACGAACCTTTGATTGCAAGGGATGGTTAATTATTTCTTGGCATCCCCAAGGGGCGCGGCTGCATATTGGTGATCCGCCGCCGAAAATCCCCGATACCTTCACTTTTAGCGATCAATTGCGTCATCAACTCAATGGTTTTGCGCTGACGAAATTAGCATTTGTGGCCCCGTGGGAAAGAGTCATCGATCTGCAATTTGCCAAACGTCCCGATGATCCGGCGCTGTGGCATTTGTATATAGAAATTATCGGCAAATATAGCAATGTGATTTTAACTGCGGCTGACAATCAAATTGTCACCGTTGCCCATCAAGTCAATGCTACCCAGTCTAGTGTTCGCACCGTACAAACGGGACAAATCTATCAACTACCCCCCGTTTTATTGGCCACAGATCCCAGTTTAGAAGAATCCTTGAGCAGTTGGCAAGCCAGAGTTAGTTTAATCCCTAAAACTATCGAAAAACAGTTAGTTAGTACCTATCGTGGGGTTAGTCCAGTTATCGCTCGATCGCTGTTGCAAAAAGCCAAGATTAACCCGAAATTAAACACCGATCAGTTAGATACTAATGATTGGGAAAAGCTTTTTTCAGTCTGGCAAGAATGGTTAAAAATCCTTGAAAATAAAACCTTTCAACCCGGATGGACAAGCGAAGGTTATACAGTGATCGGTGGGGAGATGCTGGCAGCGGCTAAAAATGTCCAAGAATTATTAAACCGTTATTATAGCGACCAAATTAATCAAGAAAGCTTTCGACAACTACAGCAAAAATTAAATCAAAAAGTCATCTATTTACTGACTAAACTGCAAACCAAAGCGGCGGGATTTCAAACAAGACTAGCAGAATCCGCTCATGCTGATCGCTATAAAGAGCAAGGGGATTTATTAATGGCCAATCTCCAGCAAGTACAGCAGGGAATGACTAGCATTAGTTTGGCGGATTTTCAGACAGGAAAACCTGTTATTATTCCTCTCGATCCCGAAAGAAATCCCGTACAGAATGCCCAATATTTTTATAAACAACATCAGAAATTAAAAAGGGCGCGGTTAGCGGTGGAACCTTTATTAGAGGAAGTGGTCAGTGAAATTAATTATCTCGAACAAGTGCGATCAAGTGTAAGTCAACTAGAAAATTATAGCAGCGGCGAAGATTTACAGGCTCTAGACGAGATACAAGAAGAATTAATTCAACAGAAGTATCTAGAAAGCAATTACCAGCGTAATCGGACGAATAATAAAGAATCGGAACCTATGCGCTTTATTACTCCCTCTGGAATAGAATTATGGATTGGCAGAAATAACCGTCAAAATGATCGGCTAACTTTCCGTAGTGCCAGCGATTACGATATTTGGTTTCATAGTCAAGAAATCGCCGGTAGTCACGTTTTACTGCGTTTAAGCCCTGGTACAGTTCCAGAAGCCGCCGATCTGCAATTTGCCGCCGATTACGCCGCTTATTATAGCCGCGCTCGCCATAGTGAACAGGTTCCCGTCGTCTATACCCGTCCCAAATACGTCTATAAACCCAAGGGTGCCAAACCCGGTATGGTGGTTTACAAACAGGAAACGGTAATCTGGGGCTGTCCTCAGAGGGTTGAGGATTACCGCAAAAAATAATTTTTTACCAAATTGTTTACTTTTTTTTACACAAAATGGGTATTGTCTGTTACAATTTTTACTAGAGAGACAAATGCAGTTCAGGCGCTTGGGAACGCAAGAACTATATTTCCTCAGATTACAACAACAAACAACAGCAAACCAGTGGTAGCAGCCGATAGTCGGGGGAAAGACACAAGAAACCGACTATTCAGGTGATATTAAAGCAACCACTGGTATTTTATCGCCTCTACTTAGGGTTTGCGGCAAAAAGTTTGTTGGTGGGGTTAGGAGTCAGGAGTCTGTCGTCAGGAGTCGGTCGTTTCAGGCTTTGTTGCCCTCTTTTTTTGTACCAGTTTATGTACTACGAGGAGAATAATGCAAGGTTTTTGAATGTCCCAATCCTATTTTCTTGCACTAACATCAGATTTTAACAGGTCAAAAGCCT
>NZ_JBHFLL010000030.1:0-32342 GCF_041928595.1 Microcystis sp. BLCC-F209 | reverse complement strand
CCAGCTTTGGTGGGTAAAATGTATTCTAAGATACATTTCTCAAGAGCGAGGGGGTGGAACGAACCACAAAGACACAAAGGACACAAAGATCGATCGATCCTATGTCAATTAAACTTATCACACAGAACCTAGAAGAGCCCTGCTTTCTGACTCCTATCTCCTGAATACTGTCTCCTGTCTCCTGAATACTGTCTCCTGAATCCTGACGACCGACTCCTAACCCCACCAACAAACTTTTTGCCGCAAACCCTAACTTAAACGATCAAGAGTGCGATACTGAATTGCTTCGGCAACGTGGGAACTTTTCAGCATTTCACTATCTCCTAAATCGGCAATGGTGCGGGCAACTTTGAGAATGCGATCCATTGCTCGGGCCGATAAACCCAATTTTCGGATTGCCCCTTCTAAAATATGGCGACTGCTATGATCAAGAGCGCAAAAACGCCGCAAATGCTCGGAATTCATCTCCGCATTAGAGCGAATCCCCGTATTCTGAAAGCGATCGCTGGCCTTTTGTCGGGCCCCTTCTACCCGTTGCCGCACCTGCTCAGAAGCTTCTCCCCGACTCTCTTGGGTCATTTCTTCTGGTTTCAGGCGATTTACCGTCACTTGTAGGTCAATACGGTCTAAAAGCGGTCCCGATAATTTCGCCCAATACTGTTCCCGTTGTCGCGGTGAACAGCTGCAGGGTTGCACCGAATCACCGTAATAACCACAGGGACAGGGATTGGTACTGGCCACCAAGGTAAAACGGGCCGGAAAAGCGACGGAAAGACGAGTGCGAGAAATGCTCACATAACCATCCTCTAGGGGTTGTCGGAGATATTCCAAGACACTGCGCTTAAATTCCGTTAATTCGTCCAAAAATAAAATACCACGGTGGGAAAGGGAGATTTCCCCCGGTCGGGGATAAGTGCCACCTCCCACCAGCGCCGCTCCGGAAGCGGAGTGATGGGGACTGCGAAAAGGACGCTCGCGCACCAGAGAACCTCGATCTTTCAGTAATCCAGCGACGGAATGAATCTGGGAGACTTCTAGGGATTCGGCAAAGGTAAGCTGGGGCAGAATTCCGGGTAAACGTCGCGCTAACATGGTTTTACCGCTACCCGGTGGCCCGACAAAAATTAGGTTATGACCTCCAGCTGCGGCAATTTCCAGGGCCCGACGGCCAATTGCTTGACCTTTAACATCCTTGAGATCGGGAAGATTTACCCGCGATCGCCCAAATTCTTCGGCAGCGTTAAAAGTCATCGGTGAATAGCGATCGGGTTCATTTAAGAAATTTACCACTTCCGATAGATGACGAAACCCATACACTTGTACGCCTTTGACCACGGCTGCTTCTTTGGCATTATCGGCGGGAACCACTAAACCCTTGATCCCCATTTTTTCGGCGGCGGCAGCAATCGGTAAAACCCCCGCCACGGGACGCAAACTACCATCGAGGGATAATTCACCTAAAAAGAGAAAATCCCCCAATAAATCGGCTTCTACCTGTTCGGAAGCCCCTAAAATGCCGATACTAATCGGTAAATCATAAATCGGCCCCTCTTTGCGGATATCGGCGGGACTTAAATTGATGACAATTTTGCGGATGGGAAAGGCAAATCCGGCATTTTTTAGGGAAGCTTTTACCCTTTCTTTCGACTCCTGCACGGCGGTATCGGGTAAACCCACCACGGCAATTCCGGGTAATCCCCCCGATACATCCACCTCTACCCCGATTTTAATGGCATCGATGCCGATAATTGCCGCACTCCAAACCCTTGCTAACATTTTGGCTCAAGTAAAAATAAAGTGAGTTCTTAGGAAAATGAAACAGGATGTTAGGCTAGTTTTCCGCATAAAAATGATTTTATCTGGGAATTTAACCTGAAAATCAGCCTATTTCTGGGGATAACCTAACCAGAAAAGCTGAGAGCTTAATGGTATAGTTAAAAAAAAAGCAATTTGTCTATGAGCGAGACTATTTTTAGCAAAATTATCCGGAAAGAAATTCCTGCCTCGATCGTCTATGAAGATGATCTGGTTCTCGCTTTTCGAGATGTTAATCCCCAAGCACCCACCCATATCCTCATTATCCCCAAAAAACCGATTCCGAAACTAGAGGAAGCCAGCGAAAGCGATCGAGATTTATTGGGACATTTGTTACTAACTGTTAAAAAAGTGGCCGCCGAAGCTAAATTAAGTCAAGGTTATCGAGTAGTGATCAATAATGGGGAACATGGAGGTCAAACCGTCGATCATCTTCATGTCCATCTTTTAGGCGATCGCCCAATGACCTGGCCTCCGGGTTAAACTCCTGTTATTTTCCCCCATTTTTGGGGAATTTTAGAGCTAGAAGCGTTCTTTTCCGAGTCAGTCTTCTCGATTTAGTTATTTTTTGCTTCTGTTGAACCCATGAATAGGTCTATTTCTGCGATCGCATTGTCCAGCACCCTGCTGTTATTTCCCTTCACCCCTACGACTCTCGCTCAATCGGAATGCTTTCTCCAAAGAGCAGATGGACAACACATAGATCTTAGCCGTCTCTGTGGCGGTTCATCCAGAAATAGGAAAAATTCCCCGCAAGTTTATCAGCTACCGATTCAACGCCGGGTTAACGGCATTCCCACGGTGATGGTAGTTTTTAATAACCGTCACTATTATGAAATGCTTTTTGATACGGGAGCTAGTGGTATCGTCCTCACCGATGCCATGGCGAAAGCGATGAAAGTCAAACGGGAAAAGGAAGTACTCGCTCATACCGCCGGCGGTGTCGTTACTGTGTATCTTGGTCGCATTAATTCTGTTAAAGTGGGCGAGGTGGCTTTATCTAATCAGATTGTTGGTATTTCTCCCCAAATGGAAGGGTTAGGACTCTTGGGACAAACTTTTTTTGGTTCCTATGATGTCACGATCAAAAAAGATGTGATTGAATTACGTTATCGTTCATAGTCTCATGGGAAAAATTATCGCTTTTCTGACTCTAATCTAAAGTTCCTCTCTGTATTTGTTCCCGTTCGATCGCTTCAAATAAAGCCCGGAAGTTGCCTTCTCCAAAACCTCTAGCGGCATGACGTCGCTCGATTAATTCAAAAAAGAAAGTCGGCTGGGAAAAAATTGGTTTAGTGAAAATTTGCAGTAAAGTCGGCTTTTCTGGGAGGGAATGACTATTTTGTTCAAAATCGATGAGAATTTCCTGTTTTTTAATTTCTAACCATTCCCAATCAGCAATATTAAAATCTGTTTTTTGATAGCTAATTTGCTGATAATAACTGTTGGGAACTGATAAAAATTCTACTTTTCTTTCTTTTAATTTTTGAGTTAATCTTAAAATATTTTCTGTTTTTAAAGCAATGTGTTGAATGCCAGATTTTTGATTAATATCTAAAAATTCTTGTATTTGAGAACTGTTACTATCTGGCTCATTAATCGGTAATTTTAATTCAGTTTTCGGGTAAACAAGTACCTGAGAATAAAGACCAGAACGCTCCGTTTTAATAGTAAAAGTTTGCCTTTTTTTAAAGCCTAAATTTTCCTCATACCAATTGGCTGTTAACTCTAAATTCCCTTGAAAAACATTTAAAACTAAGTGATCAATTGCCAGAATATCCTGATTATATTGTTGCTGACTATCGTATTGAATCAGATGAGGATCGGCTAAAATTGGCGTGATTCCCTGCCTTTCAATTAACGTATGTTTGAGATCAGCAATGCTAGAGATTTGACAGCTTTTTATCTTACCCCTAGCCAAAACAGTTTCCTCAATAAAAATATCCTGTTTAATTCTCCTAGCTAAAGTGTCTAAATCCTCCACTTGAAAAGCTACATCCGCCACCCCTTCAGGATATTTACCTAAAAATTCCGCCACGGGACTAAGGGAATTTAAGGGAGAAGATAAGATAAAAATAATCTGTTTAGTTTTATCTTTTTGGATGCCATTGCCGACTATTTCCGTGTGTGTGTGGAGATTAACTAAACTTGCGATCGCCTGAAAATCCATCACCCGCACAAACCAATCTCGCCATTTTTTGGACGATTCTACATAAAAATGAATATGATCAACAAACATAGATAAAGTCAAAAAAAGGTTTTTTTCAGTGAGCAGTAAACATTGAAAATAAAACTCCGAACTTGCCACTTAATGCTATTGACTGACAACTCAAATCTGAACACTGATAACTGATAACTGATAACTGATAACTGACTCCTGACTCCTGACTCCTGACTCCTGAGGATTAAAAAAAGAGATGACTATCGGGTTGAATATTAATTTCCATGGGGACGGCTTGGGGTTCAGCATTCATGGCAAAATAGATAGCATCGGCGGCGGTTTGAGCGGTTAACATTTTAGTGCGATCAACTTTTAAACTCACCTGATCCCAAAAAGGAGTATCGACACCACCAAAATAGAATAAAGTCATTTTAATACCATAGCGTTTTAACTCATCGGCCAAACATTTACTAAAACCGACCACCCCGTATTTAGAAGCACAATAAGCGGCAGCCATAGCCATAGAATGCTTACCTAAAATTCCCACCACATTACAGATATGACCGGCCTTATTTTCCTTCATCACATTAGCGGCAGCCTGACAGGTATAAAAACTCCCCTTCAGATTGAGGTCGAGCATTTTATCTAAATCTTCCGGCGTGATTTTATTATATTGTTTCATCACACCGGCTCCGGCCGCATTAACCAACACATCCAACCGGCCGTAATGGGAGACAATTTTTGCCATCAAAGTTTCCACCTGAGTGGGATTGGTGATATCCGTCGGCACAATTAAAGAAGGACAAGGCAACTCACCAGCTAAATTAGATAAATTATCGGCATTTCTCGCCACTAATACGAGTTTATGACCATTAACAGCTAGTTTACGCGCTAAAGTGGCACCGATCCCCCCCGTAGCACCGACAATCAGAACAACTTTTTCGCTCATAATTATTGATAATTCTTTACAAATCTTATTGTAAACTGTTCCGACTGGAAAATCATCGCTAGTCCCAACCCCTTGATTAAGGGTTAACCAACTTCTGATAGGATAAACCGTGACAATGTAAAGAAATTTTTATGACTGTACTGACCGAAGGAATCGCGCCCCACGGTGGGCAATTAATTAATCGTATTGCTACCGCTGCCGAAAAAGCCGAATTTCTGGCCCTAGCTGAAAAACTACCGCGAGTTTCCCTAGATGAACGAGCGCTCTCGGATTTAGTTATGATTGCTATTGGTGGTTTCAGTCCCCTCAAAGGCTTTATGGAACAGGACGACTACGAAAAAGTCGTCGATGATATGCGTCTAATCAATGGTTTACCCTGGGCAATTCCCGTGACTCTTTCCGTTAGGGAAGAAGTGGCGGATCCTCTCAAAGAAGGCAACTGGATTCGTTTAGATGACAGCGAAGGCAACTTTGTCGGAGTCCTAGAACTAACCCAAAAATACCGTTATAATAAGGCACACGAAGCAGTTAACGTCTATCGTACCGACGATCATAAACACCCCGGTGTAAAAGTCCTCTACGAACAGGGAGAAATTAACCTCGCAGGTCCAATTTGGTTACTTCAGCGCGATCCTCATCCCCAGTTTCCCAAATATCAGATCGATCCTCTGCAATCGCGCAAAATGTTCCACGAAAAAGCTTGGAAAACGATTGTCGGTTTCCAAACCCGTAATCCCATCCACCGGGCCCACGAATATATTCAAAAATGCGCCCTAGAAGTGGTAGATGGTTTATTCTTGCATCCCCTTGTCGGCGCTACCAAAAGCGATGATGTGCCGGCCGATGTGCGGATGCGTTGCTATGAGATCATGATGGATAAATACTTTCCCCAAGATCGCGTTATTCTAGCTATCAACCCCTCAGCTATGCGTTACGCTGGCCCCCGGGAAGCAATTTTCCACGCTATTATCCGTAAAAACTACGGTTGTACCCATTTTATCGTCGGTCGTGACCATGCCGGAGTCGGCGACTACTACGGAACCTACGATGCCCAGTATATCTTTGATGAGTTCGAGCCGGGGGAATTGGGAATCGTGCCGATGAAGTTTGAACACGCTTTCTACTGTACCCGCACTTCGGGAATGGCAACCACCAAAACTAGCCCCAGTTTACCGGAAGAAAGAATCCACCTTTCGGGAACGAAAGTCCGGGAACTGCTGCGCAAAGGAGAATTACCACCTCCGGAATTCTCCCGTCCAGAAGTGGCTGCCGAATTAATCCGGGCTATGCAGGGATCATGAACATAACTAGGCGAGAATTTGTCCAGCAGACAGGTTGGGGGTTGCTGACTTTGGCGATTAGTCAAGGGACCCTTAACCGTCATTTGGCCGCTCTCGCCGCCCCTAATCCCCGAAAATTGGCTCTTTTAGTCGGTATTGACCAGTATGGGGCGAATATTCCGCCGCTGCATGGCTGTCTTACCGATGTGGAGTTACAAAAAGACCTTCTCCGTTATCGTTTTGGCTTTCAGGATGCTGATATAGTGACTTTAACGGGACAACAAGCCAGTCGAGAAGCGATCGAATCGGCTTTTTTAGAACACCTGATCGCCCAAGCCAGGTTGGGGGATGTGGTCATTTTTCACTTTAGTGGTTATGGCAGTCTTGGGGACAGAAAAGAAGTTTTTATTACTGCTGATGGGGCAGAAAATGCTTTACTTAAGGAAAATATCCTGCTGATGGCTCGCTGTCTAGCTACGGATAAGTTTAGCTTGGTTTTTGATAGTAGTCATCTCCCCCAACCTCAGCCCTATCTCGGTAATCTCCGCATTCGTTCCTATTCTAGAACCATTACTGATCTTAACCCCGCCGAATTAACTTTCGCTGCCGATATTAAAACCCGTTTTAACCTCAAAAATAAGCCTAGTAACGGCGTTATTCTCGCTGCCGCTAAACCAGAGCAAATCGCCCTGGAATTGAGCGGTAATAGCCCCAATGCCGGCTTATTCACCTATGATCTCACTCAGTATCTCTGGCAAGTTTCCCCCAGTCCGACAATTGCGATCGCTTTTCCCCATCTCCGTCATCTCGTCGCTAGTCACAGCAGTCAACAACAGCAACCGGCAATCCTGACCAATAATCAAAATAATTCTGCGCCGCCATATCATATACAGCCAGAAAAGTCAAGGGGGGGAGCGGCAATTGTTACAAATCTTATTGATGAACGCACCCTAGAAGTCAATCTGGTCGGCCTGCCCTTAGAAATCCTAGAAAATTACGGGATTAACTCCTGTTTGAGCTTTATTGAGGCGACTGGGCAGGAAATCAGCCTAAAAATTCTCTCCCGTCAGGGTTTAAAAGCCAAAGCCCAGTTATTATCAGCAACCGCCTCCCTAGAAATAGGACAGATTCTAGAGGAAAAATTGCGGGTTTTTCCCAGTCAAATCGGCTTAATCGTCGGTTTGGATAGTAACTTAACCCGGATTGAACGGGTAGATGCCACCAGTACCTTTGCCAGTTTGCCCGATGTGGCCGCCGTGGTTAACATTGGTGAACAAACGGTAGATTGTCTCTTAAGTCGAGTTGGTAGCGAAGAAACTGGCAATTATCAACTATTATCTCCCAATGGCTCCCTAATTATCGGTAGTTTAGGGGCGGCCAACGAAGCAATTAAATCGGGAATCAAACGACTGCAATCGCAACTAGAAACCCTGCTGGCCTGCAAATTGTGGCACTTGTTGATCAATCAAGAATCCTCCGGTTTAGCCGTCATCGTCACCCTGGAAAGCCTCGATCAAACCTATATCTCCACGCTACAAACCCAAAAAATCGCGGGTAGCAGGGGGAATAATACCGCTAAAAATGACTTAATTCTGCCCGTCGGTACGGAAATTCGCTATCAAATCGAGAATCAAGAAGAACAACCCCTCTACGCACTGATCCTTGTCCTCGACAGCGATCGCCAACCGCTTTTATACTGTTCCCGTCCGGAAAACCCAGATAATTTCAGCAATTCCAGCCCATTAGCCCCCTTTGTCGTGGCGGCCAAAACCAAGGCCACCATCCCCAATTCCGGCCAAGGGCATTGGAAAATTAGTCAACCCAAGGGTATCAGAGAGAATATACTGATCCTCAGTCGCCATCCTTTCCCGAACACCTTGACCCTTCTCAATGCCACTCAAAGCCTCAAGGGAGAAGCCAGCCCACTGCTCACCCTGACTAACCCCCTAGAAATAGCCAGAGCTTTCTGGAGCGATCTAAAATTAGATTTAGGTCTAAAAATGGATAATTCTGGCAGTGTCATTGATGAATACGCCTTTGATCTGGGAACTTGGTCAGGTTTCCGGTTTATCTATCAGGTTATGGACTAAATCGATAGAATAATTCTTATGGAATCCTTGAAAAGAAAAGGTTAAAATCCTAACACAGCTACCCCTAAATTTCCCGATGAATCTTCTGCCCCGGACCACCCAAAGCCGCCTCAAAAAAATCCCACAAATTCCCAGCGTTTGGGAAGGAGATCGTCGTGCTTTATCCTTATCCGAGAGAATGCCCCGGGCCACCCTAGAACCAAATCAAGAAAGCGGTGGCGAGTGCGTGATCTGGGTGGATGGTAGCGAGGGCTGTGTACGCGCTATGGAAGTAGTTTCCCCCGAAACCGGACCAGAGGCCATGGTGAGAACCTTAATCCGCGCCATCGAAACGCCGCAAAATCCCGCCCGGCCAGCGAGACCGAAAAAAATTATCGTCCGTGATCGAGAAACACAGTTTTTTCTGCGCGGGGTACTACAAGATCTCGATATCACCATCGATTATGTCCCCAGTTTGCCCCTGATCGATGATCTCTTTCGTGGGTTCGAGGAATTCCAAAATAACCGCCCCCCGGCAATTCCCCCCACTTGGCAGTCCGCTTTAGTGAAAACCGCTCACGAAATTTGGAAAGCTGAACCCTGGTCCTGTTTAGCTGATTACGATATTTTGCAAATTAAGCTCGATCGCCCCGATTTCCCGAATCTTTACGCCTGTGTCATGGGAATGCTCGGTCGGGAATACGGAGTCATTCTCTATCGTTCCCTGGAATCCCTCAAACAATTCCGGCAGGCCGCTTTAGAAGAAAAATCGATGGAAAGACTAGAAAAAGCCTTTCTTTCCCAAGATTGCTGGTTTTTAAGCTACGAATTGGCCGATGATGACGAGGACGATGATGAGGATGACTACGATCTGGCCTCGGTCGCCCCTTCCCAAATCCATCCAGTTTTCGGCAGTGTGCATCCCTACGAAGGTATTCGCCCCTATTTGGATGAAGAAGAAGC
This sequence comes from Microcystis sp. BLCC-F209, assembly GCF_041928595.1. Classification (NCBI taxonomy): domain Bacteria; kingdom Bacillati; phylum Cyanobacteriota; class Cyanophyceae; order Chroococcales; family Microcystaceae; genus Microcystis; species Microcystis sp. BLCC-F209. The sequence goes on along the minus strand of NZ_JBHFLL010000030.1, from coordinate 23,105 downwards.
AATCACGGTATATTTAGCTTTAATGGCTCTGTTGCGCTTTTTTAAAGGCAATCAATCCGCTTTATCCGAAGAACCGATCGGAGAATTACAGCGTCGTTTTCGCATTCCCCTCGATCCCGAACAGGCAAAAGGGGAAACTGTGGCGGTGACGGTGGCCACGATGCCCGATCTATGTGCGGAATTTATGCAACTCTTAGAGGAGGACGACGACGATGAGGATGATGATGAGGATGATGATGAGGAAGAATCCGTACTCAAGGAGAATCTCGTCCCTGATAATGCACATCTGAGTCTGGGAATGGTTCCCTGGCAATTATTGGATAAAATTCGCAATCGGCCGAAAATCCATTATCAACCCCAATCCGTACCGACAAAAGGAGAGGGTTTCCCCGTGGTGATGATCCAGACCTCCCGACCGAAAGCCAAGGAACTGATCGAAAAAATCCAACAAGCTGGCGGTTTGGAGGCCATTGGTTTTAACCCCGGCGAAGATCCCCTCGAAGATACCCGTTATGATCTCGGCATTCTGAAAATGGCTAATGGTGATCTCTATCTGTTTGGGGAATTCGAGCAAGATGATCCCGACCACCGTAATGCTCGCCGCAATTGGCAAAAACGCATCAAAAATACCGAGGGTTATTGTGGTTTGATTGTTGCCATGGGGGTAACTGGTTCCTCCTGCGGTAATCCCCAATTAAACGATATGTTAGCCCTCTACGAGGCAAAATCGATCGATAGTAAAGATTTAGACTTGGGAGTTTTAACTCTTATGCCTCACTTTGGTTAATTTGAACCGGCAGCGACGGAGCTTTTTTCAGTGAACAGTGACCAGTAATCAGTTTGTTTAGCCAATTCATTGACATACTCCCACCGTCAAGCTGCGCTATGAAGTGTAGAAATATACCCATGACGAATCGATTTTTACCGCCGCGCATGGGCAGAAATTCCCTTAACGGGTAAGTCAACTTTGATCAGTCGTTTAGGGTAGGTCATCATGGTTAAAATTCTACAATCTCGTTAAAAAATCCCACTCATTAAACCAAGTCGAGCGATCAACAAGATTGAGTAATGAAATAAAATCTTGCTCAATATTGAACTCTATATTATGAGGGCTGATCACCTGATTGATAATTGCTTGAACGTCATCTTTTTTGGCATACTTGTAAAAATCCCGTGTATTCAAAATTTGATTGAAATAGTTGCGATAAGCAGTTGATAATTGAACATCATTTTCTGGAATTGACCTATCATTTGTACCCAACATATCATCACTCTTAAGCTTATCCCGAATAGAGCGGCATTGATAGATGATTTGTTCAAATGCCTCATCATCATTGAGTAATTGCTGTAATTTGGGATTCATATAGTTCAGATAGGCTTGTTTAAGACCTTGAGCAAGACTTCCGGCATCCACTGAAATCGAATTTTGCTGGTGACTTAACCACAGAAAAAGTAACCTACCTAATTTATCAAAATCTGTAAATAAAATAGATTCAAACGTATATGCACTTGGGATATAAGTTGGCAAATTAAACCGATTATTTAAATTATTTATAATTAGATTTTTATGGTCGTCATTTAAGAAATCTCTATCAAAAATCAATACAGATTTTTGCCATAAATTCTGCTGATTTTTAATTAACTGAAAAATCTTTTTATAACTAGGTAAATCCTTAAAAATTTGAGAGACTCCACCCATCACCCAGAAAGAATATTTTTTTGTATTTATACCAATAGTATTCTTTTGTAATAACGTATAAATTGCTTTTGCATCATCCTGACCTTCGACAAAAATGATTTTATCCGCTTCAACGGCATTAATAAAATCTAAACCATTACTATTCTCTAAAGAACTAATAATAGGATTTAGCGCAGAGGGATAAATTCCTTTAAAGCGTGGCTCTACGGGAAGTTCTTGTCGAGATAAAGCATTATAATTATATTGAGGTCTATTTTCCAGATGAAATAATTGATGTAAAGAAACCTGTCGAATTAAACTTTCATTATGAGTTGTTAAAAAAATTTGTGTTGTCTCAGAGAATCTAAGCAGTGTATTGATTAGCCGACTCTGTATGTCACGATGAATATGACTATCAGGCTCATCAAAAAGAATCAAATTGAGATCATTTCTTTGCCCAAAAGAATATAAATTTAATAAAATTACAATAATCTGTATTGTCCCACTTCCCAGTAAAGAAATATCTTTTTCTATATCACGATTATCAATTTTGTAATTAATAATAACTTTGACATCATCCCGAAAATCACTAGAAGTAAAAAAGCTAACCTCTGCACTAGGGCTATCAAAGAGAATATACGACAAATCGCGCTTAAATCTCTCATACAATTGAGGATCTGCTTGATCACTATGAAGAGTGTATAGACGATTACGAATGACTTCAACCGATTCTCGCTTTTGAATTGCTTCTAGTACCTGCGGAGTAGTTAAAAATCTTTCGTCTGCTCTAATCGTTGCAACAGGAGAAGCAAAAGAACAGCCAATTGCTTTAGGAAAATTATGAAATAGTTGGTTAAACTGAAAAAAATCAAAATCTTGACGATTTAAAAATTCTAGCTTGTAGCTGTTGCCATGGGAATTTGTAATTGAAAAACCAATCTTTAATAATGGGTTTGGTCTTTGCTCAGAATATATGTCTTGAAAGATAAAAATTAATTCAATTTTTTGACTTTTATCGCACTGATAAAATAAGTCATCAATATTAGAACTACGAACCGTTTTTACATCTGTGTAAAGTAAATACTGAGTATCTTTAAAAACATAATGCCCCGCTCGATAACGTTCAGGTTTAGCACGAATTGCTTGGTATAACAAGAAGTTAAAACACTCATGCCAAAGAGCGATCGCCTCTAGCAAATTGGTTTTTCCTGAATTATTAACCCCAGTAAAGACATTAAAATCAGGATCTAAATCTACGGTAACATCTTGAAAAGACTTAAAATTTTTAATCTGAATTTTGCTGATCTTCATTCCCGTTCATCCTGCCGTAGAATTGCCTCTAGTCCAAGCTGATAATGTTCAATGCTTGTAACAGGTTGCCGTCCTAGCGTAACCGCATCTCGAATGACATAAACTTCCGACATCATCCCACAGTTAAACACCACATAGAGCCAATAGTCCCGCTTTAATCGTTCGGCTGTTTTATACTTATCTCTGATGCTAACACAATTGGGAAGTAGGTTAGCCCAATTAAATCTAATTAGGGAGCAGTCTCATAGGTTGGTTTGAGCGAAACAATACTTGGGGGAAAACGTATTAATTCAATTGAAAAAGCGAAACCCAACAACCTTAACGCTTACTGCTTAACTCTCAAAGTAATTGGCTGATAGCATTTTTCTTTATTCGTGGCAGGCATCCTACTCGCCTCTTCCCTTCGCCGGACCGGGGTTGGGGGGAAGGGAAATTAACCATCTCTGCCATTACTTGAGAAAAATGGTATCAGTAGATTGACAAAAATTGAGCTGCAGCCTCGGTTCTGATCACCGATCACTGAAATCGCCAAAATTAAGCGACAATGTAAAGTAAGGTAAAACTTTCTGGACAAATTCTTAATTATGGTGTTATTCGGATTCGGAAAAAAAGTAACTTTGCCCACAGCAAGGGAAGCACTACCCGGGCGATCGGAAAAAATGCCCGTACCTAGCGGCCACTACGTTAACGGTCATCCTTTGCAGCCCCCCTTCCCTGGCGGTATGGAAAGTGCAATGTTCGGTTTAGGCTGTTTTTGGGGAGCAGAGCGCAAATTTTGGCAATTAGAAGGTGTTTACACCACGGCCGTGGGTTATGCGGCTGGTATCACCCCTAATCCCACCTATCAGGAAGTGTGTACAGGCATGACTGGGCATAATGAAGTGGTCTTAGTGGTCTATGATCCCAGTGTGATTTCCTACGAACAACTGTTAAAGGTTTTCTGGGAAAGTCATAATCCCACCCAAGGAATGCGTCAGGGTAATGATACGGGAACTCAGTATCGATCGGGTATCTATACCTATAGTCCCCAGCAAAAGCAATTAGCGGAAAAATCTCGATCGATCTATCAAGAAGCTCTCAATAAAGCGAACTACGGTCAGATTACCACGGAAATTCTCGACGCACCTGAATTTTATTATGCTGAAGTTTATCATCAGCAGTATTTAGCGAAAAACCCCGGCGGTTACTGCGGTTTAGGGGGAACGAAAGTGGAATGTCCGATCGCTCTTGATCTGAAGTTAAATTAAGTAGGGTTAGGAGTCAGTGATCAGTTATCAGTTATCAGTTATCATTCATAATTCATAATTCATAATTCATAATTCATAATTCATAATTCATAATTCATAATTCATCATTCATAATTCATAATTCATAATTCATAATTCATAATTCATCATTCATAATTCATCATTCATCATTCATCATTCATCATTCATCATTCATAATTCATAATTCATAATTCATAATTTAGATCATAAAATATCTTTTCTTTTTTGCCACCAATAGGTAAGGAGAAAATAAATAAGAGAATGAAGAATTAATACTCCCCAATTCAATAACAAATTATTGATAGATAATTGATAAACTTGATTGGCATCCTCAAAGGGTAAAGGGAAATTAAAACTATTTTGTTCTTTCGCTTCTGCAATCATAGCTTCCACCTCTACTAATACACCGTAGGCAGCAATTGACCAGCGACTAATCATCAACCATGATAGATATTTTCCCAGATATTCTAAGTTAAATAATACCCCAGCAAAGATAATCTGAGGGATTAAAATTAAAGGTAAGGCACTATTTGCTTGGGTGATATTACTAACGCCAGCAGAAATTAATAAACCGAGATTAATCGCCGCAAATATAGTTAAAAATGTGGTAATAAAACAGCCAATTAACCAAGTCATTAACTCCGGTTGCGGGTCAGTAAATCCCCAAAATATCACGCAGTTAATGACAATTGTTTGCAGAAAGGCCAAGGCTGCTAAAACCAGACTTTTTGACAATAAATAGGGTAATAATCCCAGATTAACTAATCTTTCTCGCCGATAAATTGGCGATTCTTTGACAATTTCCTGTAGGGAACAGGCAAAACCTACCCACAATTGCGCGCAGGTAAAAACAAAGAGAGTTTTTAAGGCTAAAGGTGCGGATTGGATAGCCTGCTCAAAACTGGGATTATCCCCCAAAAATAAAGGATTTTCGTCCCCTAAAACCATGGCCATTAATAAAATTCCGATCGGGGCGGTTAATAGGGATAAAATTAAACTAACCTGATCGCGGATAATTAATTGGCTATAGCGTTGACATAAAACCTGTAGTTGTAGCCAAAAAGACTGTTGAACCTGTTGCGGTTTACTCTTATTTTGCTGAAATACTTTACCTATTCTTGCTTCAATATTATTTTTGTAGTAGTTGGATTGTTGGAAACGTTGGCATTCTTGCTCAACTTTTTCGCTAGTTTCCAGATGAATATAAATATCGGCAAAATCCCCCTGAGGTAAAGAGAAAAAATTTAAGGCCTCCCCCGGAGAACCAAAATAACATAAATTGCCCCCTTGACCGAGAAAAACTAATCGATCGCAGAGATTGATATTATTAGTAGCATGGGTGACTAGGAGAATTGTTCTGCCTTCTTTGGCCAATTTTGCCAGCAGTTCCATCATCTTTTTATCTAAACCGGGGTCTAATCCCGAGGTGGGTTCATCTAAAAAGAATAATTTGGGATTGGCTAATAATTCTACCGCAATACTCACCCTTTTTAACTGACCACCACTTAAGTCTCTGACTAAAGTATTTCTTCTTGCTAACAATTCCACCTGCTGCAGGGTTTTCTCGATCACTTCTTGGCAATTAATATCCGGAGGTAGCCTTAATTTAGAGGCATAATATAACACTTCTCCCACAGTTAAATCCCTGTGAACGATATCGTATTGGGGAACATAACCGATTTGGGTGCGATAGATATTAAAATTCTGGCGCAGCTCTTCCCCATTCAGATAAACTGTCCCGGAGGTGGTGGGTTCAATTCCTAATAAAGTCTTTAATAAAGTCGATTTTCCCGCACCACTTCCCCCGACAATCGCCACTAATTGACTCGGTTCGATCGGCAAGGAGATATGATTGAGAATTATCAAGGGTTGTTTCTTTTTATCCCGCACCATCCTGACGATATTTTCGGCATCTAGACGGATATTATCCCCCGTATCTAATAAAACTAATTCATCTCCCTGCAAACAAAAACTATAGGGGCCGATTCTCACCGTACAACCGTTGGTTAAAATGGCACTACCCGATACTTTTTGTCCGTCGATAAAGACTCCATTGGTGCTTTGGTCGTGGAGAATATAACGATTTTGGTTATCGCTGTCGATAATCGCGTGTTGTCGGGAAATTGTCGGCGCGTCTAAAACCACAGTCGCAGCATTATCTCGTCCTAAAACTACACTGCGATGGCCTAGGGAAACCGATTTAAAAGCTAAAGGGGGGCTTTTTACCAGTTGGTTAGGATGATAATAGGTAATCTTGACCGAATTTTTGGCATCTTGACCGATATTAATCTCATCCCCATTTTGTAAAAGATGGCCCTCTTTGGGGGTAATGACGCGATTGTTGATAAAAAGTTGATTGGAACTAGGATTAGTTCCGTCTCCATCGTAGATATAGTAATCATCTCCCTGACGACGAAAACAAGCTTGGACTCGACTCACCACCGTCCAGTGTGGGGGAACAACTAAATCCACCTGTTGATCATCCCGTCCCAATTTATAATTAGGACGACTCAGATTAATAGAAGGGAGAATTTCTCCCTGATTGTTAAGAATAATGTAGGGTTCTTGACTAATAACCGTTTTAATGTTGGGAGAATTGGTCATAAAAATTCGATCGGTAGATGGCGTTCGCGGGGGACGGTAAGAAGCTAAGATAGAATTAAGGTCTCGATCGCTACTGTTAACCTCAGAGTCTGGAACGAACTCTAGAGATCATCTTAGTAAAACTTCTTAGGATCGATCGAGCTTGTCTAAATTCCTATTCCTAAGACCTATCCACAGGTTATCGTGCTGTTAGACGATGGTTACAACTCCTATTTCTCCTACCGCCAAGGTTTCTAAAGTCGAAGGTATCAAAGAACGCAGTAATTATCTACGAGAACCTTTGGCCAGTGAACTCCTCGAAGATACAACTCATTTTACCGATGCGGCGGTGCAGATCCTCAAGTTTCACGGTTCCTATCAACAGCATAATCGCGACAATAGAACCAAAGGTCAAGAAAAAGACTATCAAATGATGTTGCGTACCCGCAGTCCGGGGGGGTTTATTCCCGCGCAACTATATCTTACCCTCGATAGTTTGTCCGATCGCTATGGTAACGGCACTTTACGGGTGACAACCCGCCAAGGCTTCCAATTACACGGCATTTTAAAGAAAAATCTCAAAGCTACCCTCGGGGAAATTATTCGCAGTATGGGATCCACTTTAGCGGCCTGTGGTGATGTTAACCGCAATGTCACCGCACCGCCAGCCCCCTACAAAAATCGCCCCGAATACGGCTATGCTTGGGAATATGCCAATAATATCGCCGATTTGCTCAGTCCCCAAACTGGAGCCTACTACGAAATTTGGCTCGATGGCGAAAAAGTTATCAGTGCAGAAGAAGCCCCAGAAGTCAAGGCATCGAGACAAAAAGATACAAATGGGATTAACAAAAACGATCCCATCGAACCGATCTACGGTCAACATTATATGCCCCGTAAGTTCAAGATCGGTGTCACCGTACCCGGAGACAACTCCATCGATATCTACACCAATGACCTCGGTTTGGTGGTGATTACCGATGCAAACGGGGAATTGCGAGGTTTTAACATCCTTGCGGGGGGTGGACTGGGAAGGACCCACAATAAGGAGGAAACTTTCCCCAGAATGGCCGATCCGATCGGTTATGTGGACAAAGAAGAGGTGTACGATCTGGTAAAAGCGATCGTGGCAACCCAAAGGGATTACGGTGATCGCGGCGAGCGTCGTCATGCGAGAATGAAATATATCCTCGAAGAATGGGGAGTAGAAAAATTCCGCAGCACTGTTGAGGGTTATTTCGGTCAAAAAATTGCCCCCTACCAACCCCTCCCCGACTGGAAATATCAAGACTTTTTGGGATGGAATGAACAGGGAGACGGAAAATTATTTTTTGGTCTTTCTGTGGAGAATGGCCGGGTCAAAAATGAAGGCAGTTTTCAGCTAAAAACCGCCTTAAAAGTGATTATCGAGCGTTTTCAGTTACCCATGCGCTTGACGGCTAACCACAATATCATTCTCTACGACATCGAACCCCAGGATCAACAAGCGATCGAGGCGATCCTGAAAGAACACGGAATTGTCACCAATCCCGCCGAAATTGACCCTTTAACCCGTTATGCCATGGCCTGTCCCGCTTGGCCTACCTGTGGATTAGCGATTACTGAGTCAGAAAGAATTTTACCCAGCGTGATTGAACGCATTCGCGCCCTGCTTAATCGCTTAGGATTAAGCAAAGAGGAATTTGTCATCCGCATGACAGGATGTCCTAATGGCTGCGCGCGTCCCTATATGGCAGAATTAGGATTTGTGGGTAGCGCTCCCAATTCCTACCAACTCTGGTTAGGGGGAACAGCCGATCAAACTCGACTAGCGCGCCCCTATTTGGATAAAATGGCGATCGATGATCTAGAAAAGGTCTTAGAACCGATTTTTGTTTACTTCCAACAGGATCAACAAAATAACGAAACCTTCGGAGAATTCTGTCATCGAGTCAATTTCCCTGCTTTACAAGCATTTTCAGCCACCTACACACCTAAAATGACCGAAACTACTACCACTGAATCAAAACCCAAACGCGTGCGTAAAAATCAAAACCGTGTCAGCGTCCCCGATGATATGTTTGTCCGTCTCAAGGAAGCTTCGGAAACGGAAAAACGGCCGATGAATCAAATCATCAATGAGGCGCTAGAGGCCTATTTCAGCCAAAAATCCTAAGTTATCAAGGTGGGACTTAACCCACCTTTTTTTAATTAGTATATTCATAGGGTCGGTCTGTCGAAAAAATCATCGTCCATCACATCATCTTGGTTACGCGATATGGTGCAACACTTGGGGCAGTTTCTCAACCCTCAAGGGGGAAGTATAGAGGAATATCAGGAGTTTTTATCAGAAGTCTTACAAGCAGAATATGACAGTAATAGCGATCCTACGGTGGTTTATCCTATCCTACAACGCGGTCAACATCTGTTAGATGATATCTTTGCCCAACTGTTGCAACAATGGGCTAGATATAGGTTTTCTCAAGGGAAACCAGAAGAAGTGGCGGGTATTGTCGGGGTGATTCAGAATTTATGTGTTGATATTCAAAATTTTCCCTTGGGAAGTCGGGCTAATAATCCAGAAATCGCTATTACAGGCTATCAAACGGTTTTAGAAGTCTGTACCCGTGATGCTTTTCCTTATGAATGGGCAAGCGTACAAAATAATCTGGGGAATGCTTATAATAAGCGCATCAGAGGGGAAAGGGCAGAAAATTTAGAGTTAGCTATTGTTGCTTATAACCAGTCTTTAGAAGTCTGTACCCGTGATGCTTTTCCTTATGAATGGGCAAGGATACAAAATAATCTGGGTGCTGCTTATAGTCAACGCATCAGAGGGGAAAGGGCAGAAAATTTAGAGTTAGCTATTGTTGCTTATAACCTGTCTTTAGAAGTCTATACCCGTGATGCTTTTCCTTATGAATGGGCAAGGACACAAAATAATCTGGGGAATGCTTATAGACATCGCATCAAAGGGGAAAGAGCAGATAATCTAGAGTTAGCTATTGTTGCTTACAACCAGTCTTTAGAAGTGTTGACCCGTGATGCTTTTCCTCAAGATTGGGCAGTAACACAAAATAATTTAGGTAATGCTTACAGTAAACGAATTAGAGGGAATAAAGCCGAGAATATCGAAAATGCAATTGTCTGTTATCAAGAAGCCTTACAAATTTATACCCGTCAAGCCTTTCCAAGAGATTGGGCAGAGACACAATATAATTTAGCCAATACTCTCAGAGAACGATTTAAACTTCTTGGTAAAGTGGCAGACATTCAACAAGCAATTAACTCTTATAAACAAGCTGGAGAAATTATTGAAAAAACCGAAGACAAAACCTTATATTTTAACTATTCCTATCAATTAGGAAAAGCTTTATTTGAGGGTGGATATTATACAGAAGCTATTGAACACTTAGAAAGCTGTCAGCAACTTTATCAAAAACAAAAGGATATTAGTAGTTTGGCTCCAATTTTATTGGAACTTGCCCGTCTCTATCATCGCACTGGTAGGCTCGAACAGGCAAGACTTTATTTTAAAGATTCTTTACGTCTATTCCGTCGTTTAGGTGATCAAGATAATGTGGCTTCTGTGACAACTGCACTGGGCAATCTAGAAATACAAATTGGCAAGATTTCCCAAGCTTGTAGTCATTTAAAAGAAGCACAAACATATTATCAAGAAAACAATGATAAGGAACGACTAGAGGAAATTAATCATCTACTAAAAATTCTACAATCTGCTTAAAATGACAAGACTCAGCCGTTATCAATCAACTCTCAAAAAATGGGGACTGATAGAAAATCCTTTTCGACCAACTCCCCCCGATGATCGCAAAAAATTAGCAAAGATTTTTTATGGACGAGATCAAGTTTTAGATATAGTTATTCCGACCCTAAGTAGGTAGGCACAATTATTTGTAGGATGGGTTAGCGGTAGCGTAACCCATGCGGGCGTTGGGTTTCATGCTTCAACCCAACCTACGTTCATTTTATATTTAATTCCACCCACCTACTTATATGAAGGACGTAATATCCTAGTTAGGGGAGCTTGGGGTATTGGTAAAACCGCCTTAATTTTTAATTTAATTAACCAGTTACAACAGGAAGTTAACCAATTAAATGAAAAAATGTTATTGCTTTATATTAGCAGTATTCCTGGGGAAAGTTCCACGGAATTTTATCGTGCTTTATTATTAGCTGTAGCCGATAGTTTAGCGGATAGTGATCAAGAATCAAGAGACATTGCTAATACGCTTTTAGGGTATTCTATCCAACGCAATAAAACCACTATCGAAGGGCAAGTTAAATTAGGCTTTTTATCCTTTGGAAGACGACAAGAAGTTCCTGCAAATTCAGTCACTCCCACAGATAAAATTGATCCCTATCCTTTACTCATTCGTTTATTAAATAGAGCCGAAGAAATTTATTCTCGTATTGTTATTGCCATTGATGATTTTGACAAAAAAGACCCCATTGTTGTCCAAACAATTTTAGAAAGTAGTTTAGATTTATTTCGGATGGGAAAACATCGAGGATTTATCATGACAGGAAGAGGCTTTACCGAGCTTCAAGAAGCAACCTTAAAAGCCCTTGGTATCTTTTCTGAAGATATTCCCCTTGAACCCATGAGTCAAGATGATTTACGTCACATTGCTATTAATTATCTTAATAGTGCCAGAAACGAACAGCGAAATGATACCTATCCTTTCACAGAGGAAGTCATCAATTTAATTACGGGTTACGCTCAAGGAATTCCTCGAGAACTGAATACTATCTGTGAAAAAGTATTACGGCAAGCTGCTTCAGAAGGATATGAAATTATTGATGAAACTGCTTTTTATTCAATTTGGCAAATCCTTCAAGAACACTTTACTTATTCCTTACGTCCTGAGTTTCGTCATTTATTATACGTTGCTCATCAAGCCGGTGGCATTAGTGAGAATATTTCTGATCAAACTTTGGCTAAACTTGATGCTATAACCTTTGTTGCTCTCTTGCCCCAACTTAAATCGATGGAAGAACAAGGATTATTAATTCGTCAAGAAGATCAAAGCGGTTTTCGTTTTGTTCCTTCCCAATTATTTCAACCTAAGTTACCCCCTGAGTCTCAGTCTGAGTAAATAATAAATAGCTCCTTCGATGTACAAGGTGAGCGCATCTCAAACGCTATTAACAATTGAGATGGCAAATTCTCCTCAAATATGCCTGAATCGCTCTCTGGGTAAGCAACTCACATAAAGTTCATTTTGTCAAGGATCCTTAAGATGCGCTTACCCTGAAGTAGCTATAAGCTCACAGCCATTTTTTATTTAGGGTTGGCTGAATAAATGTGAAATATAGACGAGGTAAGGGGTTTGGGGGACTGTTTGGCCAAGCAGCTGCAAGATTTTCCAGCTAGTGGCTCAAAAACCTGGCATCTTGAGCGGCGATCGCGTCCTGTCGGGGCGAAGCATTTGGCATAACCTATCGCTGAAACCGTAGATTTTCTATCCGAATGCTTCGCCCTTACTTTTTCAGCAAACCCTATCTATCGGCCAACGGAATCAAGTGGCGAGCGATGGCCCATGACTTGCCAAGATGACAGAGCGTCTATAGCTATTTTTCGGGGTTGGAAAGGGGACGGTACTGATAGCATTTTTCAAAAGTAATGGCAGATATGGTTAATTGCCCTCACCCCCCAACTCCCCCTACCCTACCGATGTGGGGGGTTGGAGGGGCGCGAGAGGGGTGTAGAATGCCTGCCATGAATAAAGAAAAATGGGATAACCTCATCCCTAAACCTTATTGCCGATTCCATCCAGGAATACTGTTAGGAAGTGAAAATTTATGTCACAATGACTCTATAAGGGCGATTTTTTAGTGATCGCCGAGGCCGTCTATTAATCGAATCGATGTCTTTGAAGAACGTAGCCCCAAACCGGAAACCTGACTTTCCTTTCCCATTCTTGCCACTGATAGCGGAATTTTTCTCCCTTTTGTGTTATCCGCGGGAATTTTTGAGCTATTGCTGAGATTGGCATTTTGTCACTTCCCGTTAGTTGAATTCAACAAAAGAAGCTGTTTAGGAGCAATTTATGTTACACCGCAAGATTTATCAATTCTGTATGGATGGTCAGGAAGTCTGCATTTTCTTGCGCGATCAGCAAAGATGGATTGATAATGCTCGTATTATCGATCTAGAAAGCGATCTCGTCACCATTCGCTACGAAACAGAGGAAGAAGACGAAATTAGTTCTTGGGAAGAAATGGTGCGTTTAGAAAGTATCGGTGCGGTGAGCAGAAAACTGGCATCGGTGTCGCGGACGAATCCTGATATTAATGTCTCGGAAGATTGTCCGGAAGCAGAACAACTTTATCCCCATTCTCCCGATAGCTTAGATTAATTTTGTCGATTTAAATTACAGTGGCTAGAAGTCCCGAGGTTTGAACAGTAGCCAAGGGACTTTTAGGGAATGGAAGGGAAGAGAGCCGCTAAGAATCACCACTTGTTCTAAAATTATCGTCAAAGCCGTCAGATTTTCTCTATTATCAGCTGCAGGAGCAAAATGAATTCTAATCCCTACTTCGCTGGCAAGGATATCTATCAAAAATTTGTGGCAGTAGTAATAATTTTAATTAGTTGTTGGTTAGTAACTTTTCCCGCCTTCGCTGGCTCTGCCCCTCTAGAAGTTAAAATTAGTCTAGGCTCCGGGCAAGGAGAATTAAAATTCTTTCCTAGTCAACTAGACTTTATTGCTGGACAAAAATACAAATTAATCCTCGATAATCCCAGTCCCACTAAACATTATTTTACCGCTAAAGACTTCGCTGATGCTAGTTGGACTCAGAAAGTTGAAGCGGGAAAAGTGGAGATTAAAGGGGCAATTCACGAACTAGAATTAAAACCTAATGCACAGGCAGAATGGGTAATAGTTCCACTCAAAACCGGTAAGTATAAATTAATCTGTACTATTCCGGGTCATGCCGAAGCGGGAATGGTGGGAGAAATTGCCATTAATAACCCATGAATTTAAGAAAAATTGTCTCCTTTGCTTTCCTATTATTTATTCCCCTATCGGTGGTCGCTAGTCGTCTTAATTGGGGAGATCAAGCTATTTTTATCACTGCCGCTTTATCGATTATTCCCCTGTCAATTTGGTTAAGTACGTCTGTGGAAAGAGTTGCCGTAGTCACTGGGCCAACTTTGGGAGGATTAGTTAATGCTATCTTTGGCAATACTACCACTTTAGTTATTGCCTTAATTGCCCTAAAAAAAGGCTTGGTGGACATCGTACAAGCCAGTATTACCGGTAGTATTCTCAGCGATTTATTATTATTTATGGGCATGGGAATGCTCACGGGAGGAATTCGCTACAAAGAGCAGGAATTTAAACCGATTTTAGCGCGGGTAAATGGTTCTTCTATGACTTTAGCAGTAATAGCGATCGCTTTACCAACTTTAGTAATATATACTTCTAAGGTGGTGGAAGTTGCCGATATTCTCCGTCTTTCCCTAGTCACCGCCACGGTTTTATTAATAGTTTACGGGTTAACCTTATTATTTTCCCTGAAAACCCATAGCTATCTCTACGAAGTGGGATTAAGTAACGAAAATACCCCCGACAATCAGGTTAGTGAGGAAGAAAAAGCTCAAGTCTGGATTTGGTTACTTGTGCTGCTTACTTCCACTGTAGCTGTAGCCTATGAGTCGGATTTATTTGTTGATGTAGTGGAATCGGTGATGGAAGGATTTAATCTCACTCCTCTCTTTATCGGGGTAATTTTTATTCCTTTAATTAGCGATGTTTCTGGAATAGTTACCGTCACTCAATTAGCCCTAAAAAATCAGATGGATTTAACGGTTTCCGTGGCTATGGGTGATAGTTTATTGGTGGCTTTATTCGTGGCACCTTTATTAGTTTTTATCGGTCAATTTTGGCAGCAACCGATGGATTTAAATTTTAATCCCTTTAACGTGGTGGCTTTAATTGTGGCGGTGGTTGTCACTAATTTAATCAGCTTTACTGGTCGTTCCAATTGGTTAGATGGAACCCTATTACTAGCTACCTATTTAATCTTGGCAGTGGCTTTTTATTACCATCCCACCTAGCCAAAAAAGAGATTTCGGTATTTTATGAGATTTCTGTCTTAAAATGGATCGGTATCACCTTACTGCCGCAGGATTGCTGATGATGAAAAGAGGGTTTTGGTTTGTCGTCGGGTTAGTAGTAACGATAATTCTGCTTCCTTCCCTAGTTCTTTCTAATTCCATCGGTGAACAGGGAATTTATGCTGATCGCCTGCGGGCGGAACCCTATAATTTATTAGGGCGAAAAATTGCCATCGGTCAAGTGGAAATCGGCCGACCGGCTCAGTTCGGTTATGATAAAGTGGCAGCTTGGCAGCCTCCCTATAAATTAGCCGGTGTTTTTTTTCGCGATCAAATTGCCAAACCCAACACCTATCTAGATAATCACGCCGCTATGGTGGCAACGGTGATGGTCAGTGATGATAAAAAAATCCCCGGAGTGGCCCCAAAAGCGAGATTATATTCGGGGGCGGTGGGTTCTTTGCGACGCGGTGGACAACCGGAAGAATGTCTTACTAGCCAAAATATTGCCCGACAAAATAGCGGTGATGTGCGAGCGATTAACTTTAGTTTTGGGGAATCTTTGCAAAGAGATCAACGACAGGAACCAAAATTAGATGGTCAAGCTTTATTAACTCAATGTGTTGATTGGTCATCGCGAGTTGAGGATGTTCTTTATGTAATTGCCGGTAATCAAGGTAAGGGAGGAATTCCCATTCCCACCGATCATTTTAACGGCATTACTACCGCTTATACAGCCAAAAGAGAAGGAAAATTTACTAAAGTTGATTTTGCTAATATTAGTGCTTTGCCAGTGGGTATTGGTCGCAGTTTAATTAAACGGGAAATTAATGATGGTTCGCGGCGGTCAATTAATTTAGTTGCCCCCGGCAATAAAATAGAGCTTTATGACCTCAAAGGTAAATTAAATACTGTTAGTGGCACCAGTTTCGCCGCCCCTCATATTACAGCATCCGTGGCACTTTTACAAGAATACGGCGATCAACAAATTAATCAAAAAAATCCCCATTGGAGTCTCGATTCTCGTCATCATCAAGTGATGAAGGCAGTGATGCTTAATGCTGCCGACAAAATTAAAGATACGGGCGATGGGTTACGGTTGGGTATGAGACGGACGGTCTTAACTAAAGACCAAAAAACTTGGTTAGAGTCCGATGCTTATAAAGACCCGAAAATTCCTTTAGATATGCAGATGGGGACGGGACATCTTAACACTTTTCGCGCCTACCAACAGTTTAGTAATGGTCAATGGTCGGCCGCAGAATCTATTCCTGCCATTGGTTGGGATTACAATACAGTTACCGCTAATAGTTATCAAGATTATGCCCTAGAGAAGCCCTTAAAAGCTAACAGTTTTGTTTCGATAACTTTAGCTTGGGATCGTTTGGTAGAACTAATCGATACTAATCGCAATAACCTCTATGATCTCGATGAAAGTTTCCGGGATCGCAGCCTGAATAATTTAGATGTTTATCTTTTACCTGCCCAGGAGGATAATAATACTAAATACACCTGTGCTTCCCTGAGTGATAGTGATAGTTTAGAGCATATTTTTTGTCCTGTACCTATCTCTGGAAACTATAAAATTCGGGTTCAATATCGTCAACAAGTTAACGAAAAAGAACAGGCTTTTGCTCTTGCTTGGTGGACGGTTCCCGAATAATAAAAATGATAGTAAGTAGGTAGGTGTTAAAAGTTGTCAGATACCCCCCTTATCAAGGGGGGCAGGGGGGATCGAAGGCAAAATCTATCTTCTATTTAATTAAAACCACTTACTTAAATCCTGTTTAAAAAGTATAGGGGAGTGAGAAGATGGTAGCGAGTTTTTCAAGTTCGATTGGCAGTTAATTGTACTATCTCTGAGAGACACCTCGTTTTCTTTTCGGGATAACATCGTCAGAGATTCCCCAATAGTTTGATGCCTGAGACATATTATACAGCAATAAGTCTTCGGGCATTTTTTCTAAAATAACTCGGTTGAGATTAGCGGGATTGATATTCATTGCTCCCATCACAGAAGAGCCAAGTTCTTTCGATAATAGCGGAATAACCGCATTACCAATCTCACGAAAACCATGCCATATTGTGCGGTGAAACTGAAACCAATCGGGGAATGTATGTAATCTGGCGGCTTCTCGTACAGTAATACAACGAGGAACAGAATAGTGAATGGGTCTAGGAGCAGTATAGGCCCCTTTATCACTATTAGTTCCGGCCCGGAGAGTATTACATAAACCAGTGGGAGAAAGCTTTAAAAAGCGACTTTTTGGCTCCACTGTACCCGGTTCGGTTACGATAAATCTATCAATTGATGCTTGGGTATGAACTGAGCCTATATGTCCATAGATTTTTGTATCTACTGTTCTTTGATGGCAAAGTTTAAAAATATCCCCTGGCTGCACTGAATATTTTTTCCTCTTACCACTATAATCTAATTTTGATGCAGGTATGCCTAAATCAGTATCGATAAAGGCTGGTATTAATTCTAAATCTGAAATCGCATCATGGACGCTGGTAAAAGCTGATTTTTTGGCTGAGTTTAAATCGACGGTCTTTGTCAAAGGATATTTAGCCATCGGAACGTCTTTTCGACTACCAATTAAGATTAATCTTCTGCGCTTTTGTGGTGCGCCATATTCACTGGCATCAAGGATTTTAATTGGCTGATTAATTGTATAGCCAATAGCTTCAAATTCAGAGATTAACTCCTCTAAAAATTGTTTATGTTTACCCGTAGCCATGCCGGGGACATTTTCAAAGATAAAATACTTGGGTTTAATTTCTGCTACAATCCGCAGATATTCAAATACAAGAGAATTTCTAGGATCATCTATTTGTCGTTTACCAATCAATGAAAAACCTTGGCAGGGGGGACCGCCGGCAATTAAACTAACATCGGTGGCATAGCCTTTTAGTTTTAATAATTCCCATATTTCTCTACTTGTTACTTTGGCTATATCCCGGCAAATAGTTTGACAATAGGGAAAGTTAAAATGATGAACCAAAGAATGGACTGCATCAAACTCCACCGCTACAGCAATATCAAATCCCGCCGCTTCTAGACCAAGAGACATCCCACCGCAGCCAGCAAATAAATCGATCGCAATTGGTCTATGTTTCACCTTGATGATTAGCTCTCTATTGTCTGCCTTTCATTATACTATATTTCTGATATAATTAACACTTTAAGTTTTATTAAGAGTGCAATTACTTGAGCAAGTTAGTAATCAATTGATCGACTTTCTCTAATTCTTGAATAATTTGTTTAACTCTCTCTAATTCGTCGGCAGGGTTAGGCGTTTTTTTCGTTTTTATTCCCGAAGAATGAGCGATTTCACCGCGTTCTTCTCCAAAAGTATCCATATTTAGTAACCAAACTTTATCTAAGTCATCACTATCGATGCCGATTGGTAAGAGTAATTTTAATAGGTTAGTTTCTTTAATCCCATGATTTTGATCGATAACTGATTTAAAACATCTAATCGCTATGTCAATTTTTTTAGTGATTTTTAGTTTATCTTCAGGCAGATTTTTCTTACCTTTAAGAGGAGTAAGGGTGTCGGGAGGAGCTTCCATTTCTTGACCAGAAAAAGCGATTACACATAACAAAACTCCACTAGCTTTACCTTGATTATCCCAGATTTTTTTTGCTGTCAGTACGGTATCCCAAACTCGATCTTCAAGATAAGATTCAATCTCAGCATGAGCAAAAACTCGATAGGCAAAAGTTAAAGCTAATTGTCTTTCAGAATATTCATTTATCTCGCTAAATTTACGACGTAGTAATTGTTTTTTTAGTCGATTCAATTCTTTGGTTAGTTGTCTAAATCTCAGAGATTTCGGCATAGTAAAAAAACTAACTATCTTAACCCCTTAAAAATAATACGATTGTCTTCCATCTGAGGAATATTGAAGTTAATATCTAATACTTTTGATAAAGCTTGACCCCATAAATGAAAACGATTGTAAGTTGCTCTAATACTTTTAGTAGTTTTTTCTACTGAGTTCCTAAATTCATTGTCAGGGTTAGATAATAATTCTTTAAAAGCATTTTCTATCTGTTCTTTGTTTTTCTCGGCAGCTGCTCTAATTAGATCATCGCAAAAGTAAAAAACCATCACATCTAAAATTGCTCGATTGAACTGACTTCGATACTTTCCTTCTTTATATAACCAGAGACGAGAAAAGTTTTTCTCTCCAAAAATATTAATTGTTGTTTGGACAGCTTTTTCAAATTGATCAACAACATTGATAATTTCATCTGAGCGTTTTTCCCATTCTTGATTGAAATTTTGACAGGTTTTATCTAGAAGTATCTTAACATCACCGCGATAATCGGATAAATAATAATGAAAAGCTAAATAACGCAATAGTATATCAGTGTCGCGCATCCGGAAATCGGGATAGGAAGATTTAAATATTTTCTTTAATGCTTGACTTTCGATCGCTCGATCATCTAAAAAATTAATAAAACCCCCTGGGTGTAATGCTTGTCTTAATTCTTGAGAAGACAAAGGGGTATTTTCCACATTGAGACGCAGAAAAATTTTATGGAGGAAACTCTCCGTTTTCCAATTACGGATAACAATCGTGCGGATAGTTTGATTATCCAGTTGGTCTAAGAAATCATTCAAATTGAAGTCATTTTTTAGATCCTGATATTGGCAGCCATTGAGATTATCTAGAAATTCTAAATCTTTTAAAGTAAAACTATTATTAGGTGTGGCACTGTCACCATAAAACTGTAAAATTGTTAGTAGGCGTTGTTTGCCATCAAGAACGATAAATTTACCTTTTTCCTTATTATTAGTAGCTAAGACAATCAGTGGGACTGGAAACCCTAGAATTAGGGATTCAATAAATCGACTTTTACGAGTAATATTCCAAGCATCTCGTCTTTGAAAGCGCGGATTGAGTTGAATATTTTCTCGAATTAATTGATCGCGGATCGTTGCGGTAGTCCAATCACTTCCAGCAACAACAGTCTCGGAGATTTCTTTGAGTTGTAGCTTTTTTTGGTTTGCTGATTCTCCTTCAATATCTTCTTCTTCTTCCGCAAAATCCACCGCTTCTATTTCTTCTAAAATCTCTAACTGTGTCATGGTAGTAATTAATCTCCTCAATTGTCTATTCTGCAAAAATCCCGCCCCAATATTTGGACGGGACTAACAATCAATCAATAATTCAATACTACTCCCATTCTATAGTTCCGGGGGGCTTAGAAGTAATATCATAAACCACGCGGTTAACTCCCTTAACTTCATTGACAATGCGATTAGAAATTGTCTCCAATAAATCATAGGGAACCCGCGACCAATCGGCAGTCATTCCGTCTTCACTGCTGACTAAACGTAGGACAATGGGATAAGCGTAGGTACGTTGATCTCCCATCACTCCCACACTGCGGACAGGCAATAAAACCGCGAAAGCTTGCCAGAAATCGTGATACATTCCCTGCTTATTAATCTCGTCGCGCACCACCCAATCTGCATCGCGCAAAATATTTAATTTATCTGCGGTCACTTCCCCTAAAATGCGAATCGCTAAACCGGGGCCGGGGAAAGGTTGACGACGAACAATTTCTTCCGGAAGACCGATCGATCGACCTAATTTTCTCACCTCATCCTTAAATAATTTTCGCAGGGGTTCGACTAATTTAAACCGGAGATTTTTCGGCAGTCCACCAACGTTATGATGACTTTTAATTTTAACCGCGACTCTTTCCCCGGTTTTGGGATCCACATTACTATCGGCCGATTCAATCACATCGGGATATAAAGTTCCTTGGGCCAGATAATCAAAGGGTCCCAAACGATTTGATTCTTCTTCAAACACCTGAATAAATTCATGGCCGATACGACGGCGCTTTTCTTCGGGATCCGTGACACCGGCCACTTGCGCTAAAAATCGCTTTCTAGCGTTGACATACTCGACTCTAATATGGAATTGCTCGTTAAATATCTGCATTAATCGTTCTGGTTCACCCTTACGCATGAATCCCTGATCGATAAACATACAGGTTAGTTGATCACCGATCGCTCGATGCAACAAGAATGCTAAGGTAGAGGAGTCCACACCGCCAGATAAAGCCAATAAAACTCGCTTATCGCCCACTTTTGCCCTAATTTCTCGGATCGATTCCTCGACAAAAGCTTCCGTGGTCCAAGTGGGTTCGCATTTGCAGATATGATAGACGAAATTCCGAATTAAGGCGATTCCTCCTACAGAATGGACAACTTCCGGGTGAAACTGCACTCCAAAGAGTTTTTTCCTGTGATCGGCAATGGCCGCACAATCGGTATTATCGGTATGAGCGAGAATTTCAAAACCCGATGGCAATTCCACGCAGGAATCTCCGTGACTCATCCAAGCGGTGGAACCGTCCTCGACATTGGTTAATAAATCGGTAGGATCGTTGATAAATAGGGATGCTTTGCCGTATTCGGCCCGTTTTGCCCGTTCTACCCTGCCCCCTAACTGCTGTACCATCAATTGCATCCCGTAGCAAACTCCGAGGATGGGTACACCTAAATTCCAAATTTCTGGATCACAGTGAGGCGCTCCAGGATCATAAACGGAATTGGGACCGCCCGAAAGAATTATTCCTTTCGGGTTGATTTGGGCCAATTGTTCGGCGCTGGTACGATAGGAGAGAACTTCCGAGTAAACATTGGTTTCCCGGATTCTGCGGGCGATTAATTCAGAATACTGGGAGCCAAAGTCAAGAATGATGATTATTTGACGATTAAGGCTATTAGTGAAGGACTCTGAGGGCAAAGTCTCTTGAGGGGTAGGAAGGGGGGTTTGAGTTGTCACTGCGATCAAAAAAAGAAACTGGCAGGAAAAGGTTAAAGATTTGTAAACTAAATCGGCTATTGTTCTGGAAATAAGCTACAATAGTGTGGCCTTATTAGTTTCATTTTTTAAGACTAAATAGGGCTTGCTGAATAAATGTGAAATGTAGGCAAAGTAAGGGTTTTGGGGCTTTACGAGCGAAACAGGTGCAAGATTTTGAGAGAATCGTCGTTCAAAACCTTGCGTCTTCATCGGCCCGCGTCCTGTAGGGGCGAAGCATTCGGGCAATAACCTATCGGTGAAACCGTAGATTTTCTATCCGAATGCTTCGCCCGTACTTTTTCAGCAAGCCCTAAATATTCCCACGATCATAGCACGGTCACTAGGGAGTGACTTGTAGATTTTGCAAAAATTTAAGGCCATTTTCGCTTTTGCTGATCAAAGAACGAGAGCGATCGAATAAAATACAACCGACCCCAAGATGACCGTTACTGTGGTTATAAACGTATTCTTGGCAACGGCGATCAATCGTATTAGCCATTTCTCCATAGATGCGTTCCACCCAATTATCGCCCGTTTGCCGGTCTAATTGACGCAGATATTCCAGACCGTTTTCGCTGGTGCTACTGTCAAAAATTTGCCGGAGATGGGGGGTAGCTAAACCCATTTTAGCGGCGTAGGCGGTGAGAATTTCCCGACGACCATCGGCCAGATGATGGTGAGTCTGAAAGATTCCCCCGGCAAGTTTAATTAATTTACCGTGATAACCAAACAAAAGAATTTCAGAGATTCCCTGTAATTGTGCCTCTAATAACATCGGCCCGATCCAATTGGCTGTTTTTACCAAAATATCAGGATTAATACCCATTTGAGGGGCTAAATCTAAGCCATTTTCCCCGATACAAAACACCAAGCGATCAAAACGAAGGGATAAATTTTTTAATTGCTCGCGAAAGATTTCCAACTGTCCGGGAGCGCTCAGGGGTTGGGAAATGCCAGTGGTACCCAACAAAGATAATCCCTCTACCACGCCAAAAGCGGCGTTAGAAGTCCTTGTGGCCAGTTTTTTGCCTTCTGGCAGGATAATCGTCACTTTGATGCTTTCTTGGGGCAGTAACAGGGGTCTGAGGTTTTCTTGCAGCAGACGCTGGGCATAACTATAAATAGCTGATTTTCCACCATTATCAACCTGTAGGCCGATTCCTTCGCCGCCTTGAATCTCTATCTCTTGATTACCCGTTTTTCTTTCTACTAACGCCCATATAGGGGTATTTCTAGTTAAATCTAAATTATCCCCCGGATCGCTGCGGGTGATGGCTAGGGCAGCATCGGGGTTCAGTCGGGCAACTTGTTCGATGGCAATTGTAACGGCTTCTGGCGGTTCTAAAAGATTAAAAGTAAC
>NZ_JBHFLL010000003.1:0-2731 GCF_041928595.1 Microcystis sp. BLCC-F209 | reverse complement strand
AACCCTTATAGAGAAAGACATTGGACGATTTTTGTCAATTGTTTTTGATCTAGAGCGAGCTAATCAGTTAAATCTTTTGCCAGATAAGGATTTAGTCGATTTATGCCCCCCTATCGAACCATAACAAGTAACGAAGAGCCGAAGTTTTTTCAGTAAACAGTGAACTGATAACTGATAACTGATAACTGATAACTGATAACTGATAACTGATAACTGATAACTGATTTAGGATTCTACCATTTGCAGAAATTGGGCTTCTGAAAGGGTTTTTATGCCTAATTTTTGAGCCTTTTTGAGTTTATCACCGGGAGCTTTACCGAGGAGAATATAATCAGTATTCGCACTGGGGGAACCGGTAACAGTACCACCGACATTAATAATCAATGATTTCACTTTCTCACGACTGATTTTGCTGAAGGTTCCTAGTATAACTACGGTTTTTCCCCTTAGGGGATTTTCTGCGGATTCTTGACTCGTTTGGACTATCTCCGCTGCGGGTTGCACTTCTAAACTTGTGTCGGCAACCGGGATTTTTTCCGCTGCTACTACAGGGGTTTCCTTGGCAATCACCGGGGGGGTTTCTGGTTCTTCTACTACCGGAGTTTCAATAATAATTGCTTCTGGTTCATTAGTGTTAATGGGGGCAGTTGGTCGAGAAAAATCGTCTCTTTCTTGTTGGAGGTTTTGAATTTTAACCTCCAAAGCGGCGATTTCTTCTTGCTTAGTTGCTAACTCACCCTCAAACTTAATTTTTTCCTTTTCTAAAGCTTTAGCTGCCGTTTTTTTGGCTTCTAAACCTTGAGTTAGTTGGCGATTTTGTTGGCTTAATTCCTCGATATGACGGGAAGTTGTGGTTTCTAATTGGTCTTTTTCGGCACTTAACTGGTGTAGTTGAATCTCTAAATTAGAAATGTTTTCCCGATAGGTTTCTAGCTGTTGGGGTAACTGGGTTAATTCCTGTAATTGCCCTTCTAAATGGGCAATTTTTGCCTGAGAATCGGCCAATTGTTGGGGTAACTGGGTTAATTCCTCTAATTGCCCTTCTAAATCAGCAATTTTTTCAGCAGCAGTGGTTAATTCTGCCGATAATTCCCCTTTCTGGGCTGCTAAAGCTTGTAACTCCAGTTTAGCTGCTTCGAGATGAGCGCCGAGACTGTCCTTTTCGTCGGTTATGGCTGTCACTTGAGCGACAGTTTCTTGGAGTTTTATAGTTAAATTGTCGCATTCTTGCCCTAAAGAGAGCGATCGAGTTTGACTTGCGGCTAAATCTTCGCTGAGAGACTTTTTTTGCTGCTCTAACCCGCTAATTTGACCCTGTAAGCTGGCTATTTCCTGCTGTCCTCGCTCATACTGTTCTGTTTGGTCAGCCAGATTCTGTTCTAAGGTTTGAATTTGACTTTGCCAGCTGGGAATTTGGGCGGCTAAATCGCTTAATTCTCGGTTTTTATGCTCTAAATCGGCCACTTTTGCCCTTAATTCCTCGGCTTTTTCTAGTTCTTGCTGTAAGAGAGCTTTATCCTGTTCTAGGGTCTGAATTTGGCTATAGAGAGAGGTGGTCTGTTTTTTGGTCAAATCAAATTGACGGTTAATTTCACCTTTTTGCTGCTCTAAAGTTTGAATTTGTGCTTCTAGGCTAGTAATTTGGGCTTTTTCTCGCTCTAATTGCTCCATCAAACCAGCTTTCTCCGCTTCTATTTCCTTAGCGGTGGTTTTCAGGTGTTCGATTTCACCCTCACCTATCTGGACAGCTTGCTGGAGGGACTGGAGAGAATTTTCTAAATCCGTAGCTTTGTGCTGTAATTGGGCGGAATGTTGTTCTATGTAAATTATTTTGGCGTGCAGCTGCTGATTTTCGTCTTTTAAGTCTGATTGCGCCACATCTAAACCCTTGACTTGAGCCAACAAATCTGAGTTACTTTGCTGTAATTGCGCTTGTGCGGCTAAAAGGGCGGTATTTTTGCTGACGAGACCAGAGCGCGACCAGAGGAATAGTCCACCGAAAACAGCACTTAAACCTAATCCTTCATAAATTAATTCGTTGAGCATATCTACCCTCCTAGACAAGCGAAAAACAGTCACCTAACCGAACTGATGCGGCAATTTTGGTTATAGACCTACATCTCTACTTATATCAGTTACGGGGTGCATTCGGGGGAAGGGTGGGGAAAAATTCACTTCTTTCATCCCGGTGTAAAAAGGTCCTGCTGCCAACCCCCTATATAACTCGGACTCCTTGTCCAGCAAGTCTTTCAGGAGTTTTCTGCACCCCAAGGAAGCTAGAGAGGGAAACTATCCCTTTTTGGATAAGTACCTAAGCAAAATTAATTACACATCCAAGCCGTCACCCGTCAGCCAAAAGCTTTTTGCTGTGACCAGTAAACAGTGAACTAAAAATTCAAATCTGATCCCGTCTCCCGTCTCCCGTCTCCTGTCTCCTGTCTCCTGTCTCCTGTCTCGACTGGGAAATTAATTTTGCACGACTACTTAGGGTTTGCTGAAAAAGTTTTTCTTGGGGGCAGGGTGTGGCCCCCCCAACCCCCCCGACATCGGGGGGGCAGGTGGGGTGTGGGGTGTAGGGTTTTACCGATTTTGAAGGGGTCAATTACCTAATTTTCAGGGAAAAAGTCCCTGAATTTTCCCCCCGATCACTCCCATATCTGGTACTTTTTGATTTACAAAAACTCTAAAAGTCTTAACCCACAAGGGTTTTACCATTATTCAGCAAGCCCTA
>NZ_JBHFLL010000299.1:0-20647 GCF_041928595.1 Microcystis sp. BLCC-F209 | reverse complement strand
ACCTGCCTTGGGAATTGTACAAGTATGCTAAATTGTTGAGGGATTGTGCCACATCGGGATGATTGTCTCCTAAGAGTCGTTTTCTCAAATCTAATGCTTCTAGAAGGAGAGGTTCTGCTTCTGTGTACCTGCCTTGGGAATAGTACAATTGTGCTAAGTTGTTGAGGGAAGCTGCCACATCGGGATGATTGTCTCCTAAGTGGGTTCGAGTTGCGGTTAAACAAGCTTGATAGTAGGGTTCAGCAATAGCATACAATCCTTGTCCTTCATAATACCAAGCTAAACCCGTATAGGACCAAGCTAAATCCTCATCAGCGATATATTGGGGATATTCCCCGACAGATGTTTGTAGATGGAGAAGGAAAGGTTTAAATTCTTCAACGATTTCTATAGTGGGATTCTGTGGCATTTCTGCCGATTTTTTGGCCATAATCCCACAATAACGGCGTTTTGCTGGTTCTGCGTGGGGTGATGCTTCTAACTTATCCCGAAAGTAGCGACGCAACAGGGGATGAATTTCATACCAACCATCACGATTATCCTGAACTAAACTCAGGTGAACTAAACTATCGGTTAACCATTCCTCCACTGTATCCCCATCTTCATCGGGAAATAAATCCAGAATCATCTCCTTGGGAAAGGGCGCAAGAGCGAATAAACTGAGATAAAGTGCCAAAATTTGCGCTTCTGGTTCGCTATGCAACTCCTCCCAACTGAGATTAAAGGCAGCTTTTAACCCTCTTTCCGCAGTCATTTCCCCATGAAACTTGGGATTTTTGTCTAAACTTGGCTCATCTAAGCCGTTTTCGGCTAATTTCTGCCGTATTTTGCTAATTTTCCAATCCTGTCGCCGTTTTAGCAACCTTGCCACCAATTCTAACGCCAAGGGTAAATAACCCAAATCCTGACATAATAATTTAGCTGCCTCGATTTGTGTGTCAATTCTGTTGTCTTTAAGGTAGGAACGCAATAAATCAAGTGCATCTTTTTCTTTTAATACTTCTACCCGAAAAGTCGCAATTGTCGCTGATAAATATTCTTTGCGAGTGGTAATTAAAACCTGAAAGCGTTTGTCTTCTTGCGGTGGTAAATAATCCCTAATTTGCTGATAATCCCGCACATCATCAAAAATAATTAGGACATTTCCCGCTAACCAATTTTGCCAACAATAACGAATTTTTACGTCTAATTCTCCCTCATCCGGTAAAGTTAATTTGAGATGTACCCGCGCAAAATCTAAAATAGAAGTACCGATAAAACCGCCGTCACTTTCTGCCACATTTAACCAACATATACCCCCGGGATAAGTTTTTTCCCGCCATTCTTGCCAGCCAAACTGTCTGGCTAGTTCGGTTTTACCTATGCCTCCCATTCCCGTTAAGGTAGATATAGCAAGCTTTTGGGATTGTTGTAATTGAGTTTTTAAGTCAATTAATTCCTGATCCCTACCAACAAATCTAGGGATATTACTATTAGATAAATTGTGAGGATGTTGTTTAACCTGTTCCTTAACAGGCGGCTGCAGTCAGGTTTTATTGATGTTTATATTTTCTGCTTGATAAACTTCACTAACCTGACCCTGATTCTGTAAATTTTGACCTCCAGAATTAGCCTGGTTCATACTACTACTATCCTGAATTTTCAAGGATTGAATTTCTGTTGCTAAACCCTTGACTTTTTCGGCGAAATCTGCTTCATCATTCATGGCAACCTTTAAATAATCTGCTACTTTTTCTAGATCAGTTTTTGACCCTTTTTCAGCAGCTTGTAAAGCTTTTTCAGCATTAGGATTAGCTTTAAGTTTATTCCAGATGATTTGCCGCAAAGTATTAATTTTTTCTAGAGCAGCTTCGGTAAATTTTTCTACAGTAGTCTGAAATACCAAAGCAACAATTGTCGCCACTGTTATCGGTTCCATAGATAAAATCGGGGTGATGAAGGTTAACTTATTTATCGGGTTTTTGGGGGTATAAGTTGCCAACAATATAAACAACTCTTACCCCCATAATAGAACTTGTAATTTCATTTAGGCGGGTACTTCAATTTTACCCTGTCCGGCCAATCCAAAAGCGGCATGAACCACTTGTAGGGCCCTGACTCCATCTTCCTGATTCACCACACAACTGATTTTTATATCAGAAGTAGCAATCATCAAAATATTAATTTTCTCCTTTGCTAAAGCTTCAAAAAAGCGTGCTGCTACCCCCGGTTGTCCTTCCATTCCTGAACCAACAATGCTCACTTTGGCCACATCATTATTAACCACCACTTCCTGTAAACCCAAACTTTCCGATAGTTCTAAAAGGATTTTTTGGGCTGAATTAGCATCAGCTTGGGGTAAAGTAAAAGCGATATCCCGTCGGGGAATACCATCGACAATGCGACAGCGTTGGGATTGAATAATCATATCGACACTGACATTTTTTGCCGCTAAAACCGAGAAAATTCTCGCCGCCATCCCCGGGCGATCGGGGACGTTACGAATGGCCATTTGGGCCTGATTATTATCTAGGGCCACTCCCCTGACTGGGACTAAATTTTTAGGGATTTCGCGATTAGCAACTTTAGCAGAATACTCCACTTGAAAAGCATCACAAAGGACTTTAATTGCTTTTTCTCCGTCCGCTTCATCGATGACACAACTGACTTTTACTTCAGAAGTGGAGATCATTTCGATATTAATTGCCGCTGCGGCCAAAGTGCTAAATATTTGGGCAGCAATTCCCGGCCGGCCGATCATACCAGCGCCGGTAATGGCGATTTTAGCGGCCCCGGATTCGATAATCACTTCCGCTTCCTCTGTATTAGTCGGATGGGAACGTAAAACTGGTGCGATCGCTTCGGCCACGGATTGGGCTTTTTTTAAGGCATTTCCCATCACCGTAAAGGCGATATCGTTGCTGTCACCCTCGTGAATCGATTGAATAATTAAATCCACGTCCACCTGTTGATGGGCAATTTCCCCGAATAAACGGGCAGCGATGCCGGGACGATCAGGAACCCGTAAAAGGGCGATTTTCGCCTGATTACCCTCAAATTCCACCGCATCCACTGCTTTTGTCAATTCCAATCCTTGCAGGGTGCGCGGTTTCGGTGCTGGGGATGTCACCCAAGTACCCGGATCCTCTGTCCAACTGGAGCGGACAACCAAGGGAACCCCGAAGTTTTTAGCGATTTCCACCGCTCGCGGGTGGAGAACTTTCGCCCCTAAACTGGCTAATTCGAGCATCTCATCGCAGGTGATTTGGTCTAAAAGACGCGCTTCGGGGACTAAACGGGGGTCAGTGGTGAGAATACCGGGTACATCGGTGTAAATTTCGCAAAAATCGGCTTTTAAGGCGGCCGCTAGGGCCACGGCCGAGGTATCGGAACCACCGCGCCCTAGGGTGGTAATCTCTAGTTGATCGCTATCGCTGACACCTTGAAAACCGGCGACCACAACTACTTTACCTTCCGATAGATGACGGGAGAGGCGATCGGTTTTAATTTCTAAGATACGGGCGCGACTATGTTCGGATTCTGTGACAATTCCCACCTGAGCGCCGGTTAGGGAGATGGCCAGTTGTCCGATTTCCTCTAGGGCCATACTCATCAAGGCGATTGTCACCTGTTCCCCCGTGGATAATAACATATCCATCTCCCGGCGCGAGGGTTCGGCGGCGATTTGTTTGGCTAAATTGACCAATCCATCGGTGGTTTTACCCATGGCAGAAACGACCACCACCACGGTATTTCCTGCTATTACCGTATTTTTGACCCGTTGAGCGACCGATTGAATGCGTTCCACGGAACCTACCGATGTACCACCGTATTTTTGGACAATTACAGCCATAGTTGTCAGCGCTAGAGACTTTCTATCTTTGTTCAATCTCCAACTTATCAAAATTCCTTAACGATAAGTGGTTTTGGTTAACATTCCTTATGTTTTATCAAATGCCGACTATCTGAATTAATCTTTAAGGAGGCAGTCCGAGCATTTGTACTAAAATACCCCTACTCAGTTTAAATACAGTACATTTATGCTATTAATAATATTTTGGCTCTCTTAGGTTTGGTGGGTATTATGTATTCTAAGATATAGTCCTGCTGGCGAGTGAATGGAACGAACCACAGAGACACAAAGGACACAAAGATAGAACGCTACTTATTTCTGCGTTTATTAGGTGGGTATTATGAAAGATATTTTAATGTTAGATACAGTAAAAATCATCAATTCTGATCCCCCCGCCTATCGGCACCCCCCTTATCAAGGGGGGCAGGGGGGATCGAACCTAAAATCCATTTTTAATTTAATTATAACCAGCTATTTAGATACAGTAAAAATCATCAATTCTGATCCCCCCGCCTATCGGCACCCCCCTTATCAAGGGGGGCAGGGGGGATCGAATCTTTCAGGGCAGCAAATAAATAATTAGCTAAAGTTACTCCATCTACTCCTAATTCTGTCCTTTCTTGGGCTGCTAAAATGCCAGCTTGAGCGTGTAAATAAGCTGCTAATGCGGTTGCTTCTGGGGGATTATCCGGCATTTGGGTTAAGAATCCGCCGATTAATCCTGTTAAAACATCACCGCTACCACCTCGCGCTAAAGCGGAGGTACTTTCGGGGATTATATACATTTTACCTTCCGGGGAGGCGATTATAGTTCTGGCTCCTTTTAATAAGACAATTGCACCACTTTGTTGAGATGCTTCTTGAGTGATATTAATCCTATCTTGAGAATCTGATAAGTTAGGAAATAAGCGTTTAAATTCTCCCCAATGAGGCGTTAAAATTGTCTTATTCTGGCGAGATGATAATTTTTCTATGCCCAATTGAGCCAAAATATTTAAAGCATCGGCATCGAGTATAATCGGTTTATCACTATCTAAAACCTGTTCGATAATAGCGGGATTTTCTGTGGTTAATCCAGGACCACAGGCGAGGACATGATAATTATTTAATTCTAGGGGAAGTTCGGCAATAGCTCCCGTGGCAGTTTCGGGACAATCGATAATTAATGCTTCTGGTAAATGACTAATTAATAAAGATTTGAGGGCAGCAGGAACAGCAATAGAAAGCATTCCCACACCACTACCTCGCGCTCCTAATCCGGCGAGAATTGCCCCCCCCGCATAACGACGAGAACCACAGATAATTAATAAATGTCCCTGCTGATATTTATGGGTAAGGAGAGGACGGGGTAAGGGTAAATAAGGGCGAATTAGATCGGGATTAACCCTCAGAATTGGCGGTGAATCTTGTAAAATTGTTTCTAGGTCAAGGGGACTAATTCCTATATCAATTAACTCCACTTTACCCAGATAGGGTAAGGCCAAATCTTGGAAAAAAGCTCGCTTCCAGAGTCCCAAACAAAAGGTATGAGTGGCTTTAATTGCCGTGCCTAAAACCTCTCCGGTGTCGGTG
The DNA here is from genome assembly GCF_041928595.1 of Microcystis sp. BLCC-F209. Classification (NCBI taxonomy): domain Bacteria; kingdom Bacillati; phylum Cyanobacteriota; class Cyanophyceae; order Chroococcales; family Microcystaceae; genus Microcystis; species Microcystis sp. BLCC-F209. The sequence continues at coordinate 15,243 of NZ_JBHFLL010000299.1, read as the reverse complement.
TGAATTCCCGAAGCAATATCGATACTAATTATCGGTTTTTGCCAACTATTAATTTTATCGACTAATTCGGCAATCTCTCCCGATAAAGTCCTTTCTAAACCAAAACCGAAAAGACCATCGATAATTAACTGACAATCCCGCAAACATTCTAAAGTTTCCTGAAAAATTAAGCCTAAATGCTTGACATAATTCGCCTGTTGTGCTGTTAAATCCTTGAGTTTGGCGATCGGACAAAAAAGAGATACTTGATAACTGGCGAGGTGTAATTCTCTAGCAATCACGAGAGCGTCGCCGCCATTGTGACCGGGGCCAACGATAACGCCGATTTTGGGGAAATCAGCCAAAGAATAGGACTTTTTAAGCTGTTGTGCCGTTAACAGGGCCGCCTTTTCCATCAAAGCGGCCACAGGCATACCGGAGGCAAAAATCGCCCCTTCGATGCGACGCATCTGCTCGCTATTAACCACGTTTGACCAATAATTGTAGCTCATTCGAGGGATAAATTGCCTGTTAGCAGGTATAGATGACTTTTTTACCGAAAAATTGCCAATTAGCCCCAATTTTCACTGGCTCAAGGCTGGTTTGGGTAATAATAGCCAGATCATTCTGTCTAGTTTCCGCTTGACGGTGAGCGGCGGATATATTAATTAATTTTAGTAGTTACTGACAACAACTATACTCGACGACGACTAAGACCATTTTTCCAAAGTAGTGGCAGCTCTGGTTAATTGTCCTCACCCCCAAACCTTTTCCGAGAGAGGAAGGGGGTAGTAATCGGAGTTTTCTTTTCACTGATTACTGGTTACTGAAAAGACTCCCCAACAGCCATCTCATCCCGGAGAAAACCGCTATAGAATAGAGAAAAAAGAGAATTGCGAGGAAAAAACCCTGTCTTTTAACCCGATTGTCATTCCCCCTTCCCCAGAAAATCCCGCTCGCTATCTAGTGATCATGCTGCACGGTTGGGGTGCGGATGCCATGGATCTGGCCCCCCTAGCATCGATGCTGGATCTGGCTGATTGTCAATTTTTGTTTCCTAATGCTCCCTTTGATCATCCCCAAGTGCCGGGGGGACGCGCCTGGTATGCGTTAGAAACCTCCGATTATCAAGGTTTAGTCGCTAGTCGTCAACAGTTGCAGGATTGGATTATTTCCCTAGAAGCAACTACCGGCATTCCCCTAGAGCGGACTTTTTTGACCGGTTTTTCCCAAGGAGGAGCGATGACGCTGGATGTGGGTTTATCCTTACCCTTGGCGGGATTGGGTTCCCTGAGTGGTTATCTGCACGGTGAACCCCATCCCCAAGGTCCACAAAATGTCTTAATTGTTCATGGTAAGCAGGATCCCGTCGTTCCTATTGCTGCCGCTCGTCAAGCCAGAGATTTACTGCTTGGTTTGGGGGTTAACGTCGAATATCACGAGTTAAATATGGGCCACGAAATCCCGATTCCGGCGCTGACTATATTACGCCAATTCCTCCGCAATCGTCTAGAAACCGCATGAATAATGCTCGTCAGCTGGCTTTGCTGATTTTACGCGATATCGATCGCTCCTCCGCCTATCCCGATCGCGCTCTTGATCGCCATTTGTCCGCTAGTTCCTTAAATTGTCTTGACAAAGCCTTGACAACGGAGATTGTTTATGGTATAATGCGCCACCAAAGAACTTTGGATGCGCTGCTCGATCGCCTGGGAAAAAAAACCGCGGCCCAGCAACCCCCGGATTTACGGCGAATTCTCCATATTGGTCTTTATCAACTGCGTTATCTCTCCCAGATTCCCCCATCGGCGGCGGTGAATACGGCGGTAGAATTAACTAAAATCAGTCATTTAGGCAAATTAGCGGCGGTGGTTAACGGAATGCTGCGGCAATATCTCCGTTTAACTGCTAATGGCGACGATCCTTTAATTTTGCCGGAAAATACCGCTTCTAGATTGGGTATTCTCCACAGTTTCCCCGATTGGTTGGTGCAATTGTGGTTAGATCGCTTTAGTGTTACGGAAACGGAACAACTGTGTCAATGGTTTAATCGCTCTCCTGACCTCGATATTCGGATTAATCCCCTGAAAACTAGCCGAGAAGCCCTAGAAAATGAGTTAGAATCAGCCAATATAACTTTTAATCATCTTAAATTACCTCTAGCTTGCCGTTTAACCTCTGGTTTAGGCAATATTGAGCGTTTAGAGGGATTTCGAGCCGGAAATTACACCCTACAGGATATTAGCGCCCAATTAGTCACTTATCTCCTCGATCCCCAGCCCGGAGAGACAATTATCGACGCTTGCGCGGCACCGGGGGGAAAAACCACTCATATTGCCGAATTAATGGGCGATCGGGGTAGAATATTGGCCTGTGATCAAACGGCATCCCGTTTACGACAGTTAGAAGCCAATATTAAAAGATTAGACTTAAAAGCGATCGAAATACATCTAGGGGATAGTCGCGATCGTCCCCAGTGGTGCGGCATCGCTGATCGTGTACTAATCGATGCTCCCTGTTCAGGATTGGGAACCCTGCACAAGCGTCCTGATATACGTTGGCGACAAACACCCGAAAATTTACCTGTACTAGCCAAACGACAGGGGGAACTTTTAGCCTCGGCTGCCACTTGGGTAAAACCGAAGGGAATCTTAGTTTATGCCACCTGTACTTTAAATCCGTTAGAAAATGAAAGAGTGATCGAGCAGTTTTTAGCGGCTCATCCCGATTGGAAAATGGCCCCTCCTGACTCTAATTCATCTTTCTCAGAATACTATACAGAAACGGGAGCGATCGAAGTGTTACCCCATCGGCATAATCAAGACGGTTTTTTTATGGCTAAGTTAGTCAAGGAAGTGTGAGATGAAAAATAAACAATTACTGAAAATTCTCATCGGTGTTGCCTGGATTGATGGTGTAATTCAACCATCAGAAAGAAGCTATTTAAGACAGGTAGCTGTGAGGGAAAAACTTGATGATGATCCGGAGATTAAACCACTATTATCCGAACTAAAACCAGTTAAAACTGGTGAATGTTATCGATGGTTAGAGTCCTATTTAGGCGATAATCCTAGTCCAGAAACCTATCAAGATCTAATAACATCGATTAGCACCTTAATCTATAGCGATGACGACGTGGATATACAGGAAGCGAAATTATTAACCAAAGTGCAGAGTCTTGATCCGACTCACGATAGCCATCGATCTATTTTAGATAAATTAGTGACGGGAATTCAAAAATTGTACCACAAAGCAATTACTGAAAGTAATTAAGGAGTAGCTATCAGTGGTCAGCAGGTCAAAAAATTCCCCGATAAAAACTGATAGCCGCTCCCTAGATTTTAGGTAATAACCGTGGGTTGTTCCCGTCCAGTAGATTGACGAATTTGACCGATTTCTTCGGCTAAATCAATTAACGGCTGTAGGGCCTTTTGGGTGTCGATATCGTGTTTACTTGCGTCCGGTTCATAACTTTCTAGATAAACCCGAAGAGTTGCCCCTTTAGTTCCCGTACCCGATAGACGGTAAATAATCCGAGAACCATCGGTAAAACCAATGCGAATGCCTTGATTTTTACTGACACTACCATCCACCGGATCTGTATAGCTAAAATCATCGGCATATTCCACTTCATAGTTACCAAATTGTTTACCCTTAAGGTCTAAAACCAGCTTCTGGAGACGTGCCATCATCTCTTTAGCCGGTTCTAAGGCGACTTCTTCATAGTCATGACGAGAATAGAAATTGCGGCCAAATTCTTGCCAATGACTGCGAACAATTTCCTCTACAGATTCCCCTTTAACTGCCAAAATATTTAACCAGAAAAGAACCGCCCATAAACCATCTTTTTCGCGAATATGATTGGAACCCGTGCCGAAACTTTCCTCACCGCAAAGGGTTGCTTTCCCCGCATCTAACAAATTACCGAAGAATTTCCAACCGGTGGGAGTTTCATAACAGTCAATTCCCAGTTTAGCCGCTACGCGATCGGCCGCCGCACTGGTGGGCATCGATCGCGCCACTCCCGTGATACCATTTTGATAGCCCGGTACTAGATGAGCGTTGGCAGTTAGTACCGCTAAACTATCACTGGGGGTGACAAAAAAATTCTGACCGAGGATCATATTGCGATCGCCATCTCCATCGGAAGCAGCCCCAAAATCCGGGGCCTCTTGACCGAAGAGAATTTCTACCAGATCATGGGCATAGACCAGGTTAGGATCGGGATGACCACCACCAAAGTCCTCTAGGGGAATACCATTTAATACTGTACCTTTGGGCGCGCCTAAACGCTGTTCAAATAGAGCATAAGCGTAGGGACCGGTTACCGCATGGAGAGAATCCATGCACATTTTAAACTTACCAGAAGTGAGTAGGGCTTGAATGCGATCGAAATCAAAAATCTTTTCCATCATTTTGACGTAGGGAGTAACCGCATCGATCACTTCCACATCCATAGTTCCCAGTTTAAAGGAACCGGGGCGATCGAGGTTAATATCGGCCCCTGAGAGGATTTTATAACTGCTAATCACCTTCGTCTCAGCATAAATTGCATCGGTGATATTTTCCGGTGCCGGTCCGCCGTTAGTAATGTTGTACTTAATGCCAAAATCCCCCTCTGGACCGCCGGGGTTATGACTAGCAGAGAGAACAATACCGCCAAAAGCGTTATTTTCGCGAATTAACCCAGAAATAGCGGGAGTGGAGACAATACCATCGGTTCCCACGAGGATTCTACCGATACCGTTAGCGGCGGCGATTTTCAGGATAGTTTGAATAGCTTGACGGTTATAATAACGACCATCTCCACCGACAACTAGGGTTTGACCCTCGATACCGTCTAAAGTATTGAAGATAGCTTGAATAAAATTTTCCAGATAATGGGGTTGTTGAAAAACGGGAACGGATTTTCGCAATCCAGAAGTCCCCGGTTTTTGGTCACTAAAGGGTTTTGTGGCAACAGTTTCAATCGTCATAGTCTTTTCTTGATAGGCCGACGCAATTGTAAACTTAAGTATATAGCAGTAGGTTGACAGCCAAGAAATTGGGTAAGAAAGACAACGGTTCTCCCAGGTTTGGTGAGTGAGTGGAAGGAACCACAGAGACACAAAGGACACAGAGATCGATCGCTCCTATATAATTTAAACTGGTCGCAACGCGCTCGCTACGCGAGATCACACAAAGAATAAGAGAGCTAATCTAAGGATAGGGGGTTAAGATGAGTCTTAGCCAATAAATGAACCAGATTTGGGGGTATAAACCCCCAATAATAACCAATTTTAGCTATATCGCTTAATCGGCCCCTTCAATCGGTGCAAATCCCTGACGTTGAATATTCTCGCTGATGTGACGAGGTTCGAGGAATTGCAAGAGATAATCGGGACCCCCTGCTTTGGAACCTACCCCCGACATCTTGAAACCCCCGAAGGGTTGACGGGAGACAATCGCACCGGTGATTCCCCGGTTAATATAGAGGTTTCCCACTTCAAATTCCTGCATAGCTCGGTTAATATGGGCAGGAGTGCGAGAATATAAGCCACCAGTTAAAGCATAGTCGGTTCCGTTAGCTACAGCTAAAGCTTGCTCAAAATTGCTCACTTTGATAATCGCCACCACCGGACCAAAAATCTCCTCCATCGCTATTACCGCATCAGGGGGAACATTTTTAAAGACGGTGGGACTGACGAAGTAACCCACTTCTGGAATCGGCATTTCTAGGGCCAATTCTGCCTCTTTTTTACCAGTTTCGATATATTCCCGAATTCTTGCTTGAGCTTTCTCGTCGATAACCGGTCCTACTTCCGTACTCGGTAAATCCGTCGGCCCGATATTGAGGGACTTGGTAGCCTCGACAAAGCGATCCACAAAGCTATCATAGACGCTTTCCAGAACAATTATCCGCGAACAGGCCGAACATTTCTGGCCGGTGTAGCCAAAAGCGGACTTAACCGCACCGACAACGGCCTGATCTAAATCGGCACTCTCATCGACAATTAGGGCATTTTTGCCGCCCATTTCGGCGATAACTCGTTTTAGGTGTTTTTGACCCTTTTGCACGATGGAGGCATCTGTATAGATGCGACAGCCCACTTCTCGTGAACCGGTGAAGGCGATTAGGTGAACATCGGGATGGCTAACTAAATGCGCCCCCACTTGCGAACCTTTACCCGGGATATATTGGAAGACTCCGGCAGGAATACCCGCTTCTAGGAGAATCTCGGCAAATTTCGCCGTAATCACCGAGGAAGTCTCGGCTGGTTTCAATAGCGTGCAGTTACCGGCTACTAAAGCCGCTACTGTCATCCCCACCGCAATCGCAAGAGGGAAATTCCAGGGAGAAATCACTAAAGCAATACCCCGGGGTTGGTAGGAATAACGATTATTCTCACCTGCTACGTCGAAATTATGCCCTAAATCCAGTCTTTCCATCTCGGAGGCGTAATAACGGCAAAAATCGATCGCTTCTGACACTTCTGGATCCGCCTGTTGGATAACTTTGCCCACTTCCAAACAAATCCAGGCCGATAACTCGTGTCGTCGCGCTTCCATCAAATCCGCCGCTTTTCGCAGTATTTCGGCTCTTTTAGCCACTGGAGTGCGTTTCCAAGCGGGAAAAGCCTGTTTTGCCGCTATGATCGCTTTTTCTGCCTGTTCCACCTCAATTAAGCCCACTTTCCCCACTATTTCCTGCGGGTTACAGGGATTAACGGAATTAATTTGAACATTGGTGGCGACGTATTCGCCGTTAATTAGGGGTAAATAGGTTTTACCGAGGGAATTTTTGACAAAAGTGAGGGCTTGACTCGCTTTATTTCGTAATTGCTCGTTAGCATAATCTGTATCGGGGGCATTAGGAAAACCGGGGATAATCGGGTTATCCTGGCCTAAAACCCGGGGGGCTGCGATTAAATCTTCCACGGGACGATCCTCCAAATTTTGCCTTAGGAAGGAACTATTAGCGGTATTTTCTAATAAACGGCGGATTAGGTAGGCCATACCGGGTAAGAGTTGTCCGTAGGGGGAATAAACCCGCACCCGATGACCCCGCTTCACTAACACTTTGGCTAATTGGTCGCCCATGCCGTACAATACCTGCATTTCAAAGCGACGACGGGGAATTTCTAAACTTTCTGCGATCGCACAGGCCAAGGCTTGCGATCGCACGTTATGACTACCGATAGCGGCGTATAAATATTGATGATTTTCCAATAATAACCGCGTCATCCGCTCATAATTGGCATCGGTGGCCGATTTTTCGTTATATACCGGCTGTGGCCAATGATTTTGCCTAGATTTAATCGTTTCCTGATCCCAGTAAGCGCCTTTGACTAGCCGGATAGTCAGGGGATAACCGCGCTTTTTGGCCCAATTAATTAAATCTTGTAAATCTTGGGCAGAATCTCTTAAATATGCCTGTATGGTGATGCCAATATCGGTACGACTGCGAAATTCTTCTTCTAGGAGTAATTCTTTCAGGATAGCCAGGGTGAGGTTTTTATAAACGTACTGTTCCATATCAAAATGGACTGCTACCCCTAACTCCTGAGCGCGTCGCAATAGTAGTCGAATGCGATCGCAAACTTTCTCCTTACTGCCAATGGGATCCATGGGATCAAACTGAGAATAAAAGGCAGTTAGCTTGACAGAAACCTGCACTTGTGGTAGTAACTCGCCGTCCGCTTCATCAATTTGGCTAACTTTATTCCATTTGCTCGCTTCTTGAGCCAAATGGGTCATTAAATCCAGATAACTTTGTAGATAAACTTGGGTTTCCGCTTCAGTAATTACCGCTTCACCGAGAAGATCTATGGTAAAAGCCATTTTTTCCTTCCGCAGACGGGTGACAGTGCGAGTAATTTGCTCTAGGTCTTCCCCGGCGATATACTTACGAGCTAAGGTTTCTACGGATTTACTGATCAGACTGGCGGCCGTTTGAGCCGGTAGGGAGTTAGGATCACTAAAGTTGAGGATACTTTTCAGCGCACTGGGCAGTTCTACGGAAGCATCACCGAGGTATTGTTGGAGATGATTAGCGATCTCGGCATTACTGCGTAAAGCGGGTAAACAGTCAATAAAACGGAATAATTGTACTCGTAAATTGGGGTTAGACATTGCCCAATCGAGTAATTTATCATCCCAACGCATTTGATCCTGTAAAGCAGACCAAAGACCTTTTTTTTCGCGAGTTTCGGCTAAAAGTTGTCTAGCGATCTCTTGGGTTTTGGTTTCGTAGTTTTGAGTTGAGTCGATTTGGATAACCACGGCGATTCAAGTAAAAAAATTATCAACGGGATTCAGCTTTCAGCAAGCTAAGGTCAGCCTTCGGCCTAAAATTCAGTTTTTGAGCTTTTTCAGCTGATTGCCGCTCTTAATGGCTCTTTTCTCTGGTTTATAACTCTTACCGAAGGACTAATCAAAGCTAATAGCCGATCGCTTTTGCTGAACACTCTATTGTACTCGATCGAGCGGGGAGAGGGAATTATGAATTATGAATTATGAATTATGAATTAGGAAATGGGGAGAATAAATAAAAATAATCTCCTGACTTCAAAGAGGGTGTGGGGTGTGGGGTGTGGGGTGTGGGGTGTGGGGTGTAGGGTGTGGGGTGTGGGGTGTAGGGTGTGGGGTGTGGGGTGTAGGGTGTGGGGTGTAGGGTGTGGGGTGTGGGGTGTGGGGTGTGGGGTGTGGGGTGTGGGGTGTGGGGTGTAGGGTGTGGGGAAGTGGGGAGAATAAATAAAAATAATCTCCTGACTACTGATTACTGATTACTGATTACTGATCACTGATTACTGATACCCGATAGTCCTTGTGTATTGTCGAAGCGTTTACTTATAATAACTTTAAAAAGATTTTCGGGATCATCGGTAGCCCTATGGCAAAAATTGAAACGAGAACAGAACCCATGGTTTTAAACATGGGACCCCATCACCCGTCAATGCACGGAGTTTTGCGCTTAATCGTCACCCTTGACGGGGAAGACGTGATTGACTGTGAACCCGTAATCGGTTATCTTCATCGGGGCATGGAAAAAATTGCCGAAAATCGCAGCAATGTCATGTACGTTCCCTACGTTAGTCGTTGGGATTACGCCGCAGGGATGTTTAACGAGGCGATTACAGTCAATGCTCCCGAAAAATTAGCCGATATCGCCGTTCCCAAACGAGCGCAATATATCCGGGTGATTATGTTGGAACTCAACCGCATCGCTAACCATTTACTCTGGTTAGGCCCCTTTATGGCGGATGTAGGCGCACAAACTCCCTTTTTCTACATTTTCCGGGAACGGGAGATGATTTATGACCTCTGGGAAGCTGCTACGGGAATGCGGTTAATTAATAATAATTATTTCCGTATTGGTGGCGTGGCGGTGGATTTACCCTACGGATGGGTGGATAAGTGCGAGGATTTCTGTGACTATTTTGACCCCAAAGTGGACGAATACGAGAAATTAATCACTAATAACCCGATTTTCCGCCGTCGTATTGAAGGGATAGGCTGCATTACCAGAGACGAAGCGATTAACTGGGGTTTATCCGGTCCGATGTTGCGCGCTTCCGGGGTGAAATGGGATTTAAGAAAAGTTGACCATTACGAGTGTTACGACGATTTTGACTGGGAAGTGCATTGGGAAACCGCCGGCGATTGTTTTGCTCGTTATCTGGTGCGGATTCGGGAAATGCGCGAATCGGTGAAAATTATCCGGCAAGCACTGAAAGGTTTACCCGGTGGTCCCTACGAAAATCTGGAAGCAAAACGGATGGCAGAAGGGAAAAAATCAGCTTGGAATGATTTTGACTATCAATATATCGCCAAAAAAGTCGCCCCCACTTTCAAAATCCCTAAAGGTGAACATTATGTGCGCTTGGAAAGCGGTAAAGGTGAATTAGGTATCTTTATCGTCGGTAATGATGAACTCTTCCCTTGGCGTTGGAAAATTCGGGCCGCTGATTTTAATAATCTTCAAATTCTGCCCCATATCCTCAAAGGGGTAAAAGTTGCCGATATTATGGCGATTTTAGGCAGTATTGATATTATTATGGGGTCAGTCGATCGCTAAATCTCTTTCAGGGTGGGTTATCTTATTAACTCACCCTCGTTTTGGTCCAGTCTTATGAAAAAAGCTGTTCGTAATTTAAATTGCCTGTTGAGATGAGGCAAGAGGCAACCCCCCCAACCCCCCCGACATCGGGGGGGCAAGGGGGGAGGAGATTCGGCTAATCTAAGAATAAGCGATTTAAATACGTCTTAAGTAGGGAGGCAAAATTATTTGTAGGATGGGTTAGCGGTAGCGTAACCCATGCAGGAGTTGGGTTTCATGCTTCAACCCAACCTACGTTCATCTGATATTTAATTCCACCTGAACCTCAGGGATAGGGGGAAGAATCTTGCTTTCGGGAATCTTTAACTCCCCCACCTGAACACCCAAACTAGCCAAGGCGGTTAAAGTGGTGATGATGCGGCAAATCACGTCAATGTCCGCTTTATGTTTTTGCCAAAAATTCATAGATTTTGCTCCTGTCGCCTTAGGGCTTGTTTTTTGAGGACAAGTTGATTAAAATGCTTTCAGCAAATGCTGGCAAAAGGGGATCAAAAAGTGGATCAGATCGTAGGTTGACGTTTGACGAGATTTATGTTAAAGTCCGGCGAAATCAGATTATGGGATGAAGATGTAGAAACCCTTCGTAAGGCTAAAGATGCTTATGAGGGAGACTATTCTTGTGCTTCGGAGAAAATAGAGAAAATATTAATAGAAGCAAGTCGATGGTTACTTGAGGCATTTCTCGAAGAATACCGTAGTCAAACAGAAACTTCCAGTTATACCATTCGATTAAATGTCTTGAAAGATTGGATGACAGAATCTCAGCCACAATCTGGAGCAACTAAAGAGGTTTTAGAACCAAAGGGTAAGAAATTGTACTTACAAAATGAATCTGATTTTAAAAAATTTGAAAATAAGAAGAAAAGTGCGTACAGAATTGAAGATATTAATGATAATTCAATTCATTTAACCTTAGCAGATATTAATTATCTATTAGATTTGTCTATTTTAAAGGTAATTGGCATATCTGGAGATAGTTTGCGGTTTTGTACTGAACAAAAATATGGACTAGGAAAAAAAGGGCGAACCTCTAAACAGTCTTATATTGTTCAAGCTTATTGCGAAGTATTAGACCTAGATTTTGAAAGCTTAGAATGTTGTAAAATTCATCATCAAAACCCAAAAAATCAACAAACAAATAATGAAAAAATTTATCGTGTTTTGACAAAATTTAATTATACTAATCTAGTAAATTTTACCAGTTCAATAGCCGCTAAAACTTTACGAGAAGGCACTATTTATATTCCGCCTTGTCCTCATCAATATCGTGTTTTGTGTTTGCGTCGTTTAGAAAAAGAAATCTTGATCACTAATAATTTGAACGTTAAACATATTGTTTTTAAATTTCAAGGAGATGGTCAGGAAGAATGGGATAGCTATAGTCTTCATGAACATTTTTTCAATAATTCTGGAGGAATTAAAAATTTAAAGACTAATAATTTTTGTTTGATTTTTGAAGGAATTGATTGTGCAGACTTTTCCCGTTTAAAAGACATTGATTCATTTTGGCAAAACTTAATTACCAACGCTCGTAAAATACAAAATAGTCCCATTCCGGGCTTTTTATTAATGATTTGGTTAGATTATGGAAAAAGTAATGATTGGAGAGATAAGGACAAATTATCAGAATTTCCTATTCACCGCTTACAGATTGACTCTTGCTTTGAACAACGGTCTTTTCAGGAAATTATTCCTACTTTTGCTCAACAACTTCAGTTAGGTTGTGACTTACAGGATGAAACCACAGAATTATTTAAATCTACCTTGCAGGAATTATGGCAAAATAGCAATCAAGGCAAGATAGAAGACACACTGAACGCTTTTTATCAACAATTTCAAGGACAATTATCGAGGGAAAATAGATGGCTAAACTATCCTTAACTTACAGGGGAGAAATTCAACCTAAATCGGATCTTTATTATGAACCGATTCAACAGAAAATTTATCCCTATGACGCAGGTGATGAGTTAATAGAAGTTGTTAACTTGGCTATTGAATTGGGAATGCCTTTGTTACTAGAAGGTGAACCGGGATGTGGCAAAAGTCGTCTAGCTCATGCCTTAGTTTATGAATTTAATTATCGTCAGGAAAGTAATCCTATAAAATATTATGAGTGGATAGTTCAATCTACAAGTAAAGCGGAAGATAGTCTCTATCAATATGATTATATTGGCCGTTTACAAGCTGCTCAAATTAGAGGAATTTTAAGCAAAAAAGAAATAGAAGAATCTTCTTCTGAGCAAAAAAATCCAGCTACTTCAAAAGATTGGGTTGATTTACAACCCTTGGGTAAAGCATTTAAACAAAGTCAAGATAAGCAAGAACAATCGGTAGTATTAATTGATGAAATAGATAAAGCAGATCGAGATTTTCCTAATGATTTACTTTTAGCCATTGAATCTCGTCGTTTTTTCATTAAAGAAACAGGAGAAACAATTCAAGCAAATGATCAAGCTTTTCCTCTGATTATTATTACCAGTAATCAAGAAAAAAACTTACCCAATGCTTTTCTGAGACGTTGCATTTATCACTATATTGAGCTACCCAACCAAGAAAGATTAAGAAAAATATTAACCGAACGGTTTACCGACGCTGAACAAGAGGTTATCATCAAAGCAGTGGACCGTTTTCTGGAAGTGAGAACATCACAAGACGAGACTAAATCTGAAGGAGAAAAAAAAGTTAGCACAAGTGAATTAATAGCCTGGTTTAAATCGTTGCTCAAGTACAAACCTGAAGAAATTATCGCCAAATTAAACGAGGACAAATTACCCCACGCTAGTGTTTTACTAAAAAGCCGTACTGATTTACAAGATTATGGAACAAGAGGTTAAAAAAGCCAATGACATCCCCCCTACTTGACCTATTTTATCAACTCAGAGACGAAGAAGGATTTCTGCTGTCTATTGAACAATATTATCGGGTGGAAAATTACCTGATTCAAAAACTCGCCAATGATTCTGATATTGCTATTCAAGAAAATCCCAACTTAGACAATCCTAAAATTAAACTTCTTTGTCAAGCTTTATGGGTTAAATCCCCGAAAGAAAAAGAAAAGTTTGATCAGGCCTGGACAGAGATGCTACAATTACAACCAGAAATAAATATAGAAATAGCCAAAAAAACACCTATTCGCCATCCAGAAGAATCGATTAGCAAAATCATAAACCCGATGGATGATAGGGAATCTCCCTCATTAGAAATTACCCCTTCTGGGGATACACAAATAGCACCAGAGACTTCATTTCCACAAATTGCCACAGCTATTGAAAAGCGAAAAAAAATCACCTCCTTAGATAATCCTGATTATTATCCTATTGGCATCGCTAAGTTACAAGAAAGTTGGCAGCAACTGCGTCCATTACCCCTAGAAAGTCCTCGACAAACTTGGGATCTAAAAGCTACGGTGATGGCAACGGCTAAACGAGGTTTTTTTGATCAAATAATTTACCAAAAGAAACAACTTTATCGCCGAGAAATTATAATTTTTATTGATTGTTCTGACTCGATGATTCCCTTTGCAGGATTTGGTAGGATAATGAAGCAAACTTGGGCAAATGTTCCCCATTTTTACTTTGATAATCTGATTAGAGACGAGGTTTTACGACAAGAAAACGGTTGGGAAAGTCAATCTTTAACCAAAGTTCTCTCTAACTATTCTCCGGAAGTAACCAGTTGTCTAATTCTTAGTGATGCGGGTGCCGCTAGAAAACGTTATGTAGAAGAGCGCTTGAGCGCAACAGAAACCCTTATCCGACGATTTAGCCGAAGATTTAGCCGAGTCGCATGGTTAAACCCCTTACCCTATCATCGATGGTATGGGACAACTGCGATCGATATTGCTGATTTAGCTGAAGATATACCCAATTTTTCCATGTTTGAACTAACCACAGAGGATTGGGAAAACTTGATAACATGGCTAAAAGAAGAAGCTATCCCACCCCGTCATTTTCAATTTGATCCTAATCAATTTCACCAAGGGGATAATTGGGATGAGGATGAAGATTTTTTTAGCGCAGAAAGCCGTTTAAGATTATTTGAAAAAGAAAACGAACCAAACACCAGAGAACTAGCAAAACGAGCGGCATTTCCCCTTAGTTTATCCCCTAATTTACTTTATTATCTGCGTCAACATCAAGATAAAAATAATCAAGCTCCCTGGTATGCGATCGCTGATATTTTACTCTCCAGTTTAGTCCGCAAAATAGATCGAGAACTTTATGAAATGTCTCCCGATGTTCGTAAACTACTATTAGAAAAATTAACCCCAGAGGAACTCAAATCTCTGGCCTATCAGTTACAAACCTATATTCAGGAACAAATCGGTGATTATTGCTCACAATCGGTTTATTGGCAAAATCAACAATGGTTAGCTCTTGCCTACCTAAAACCTAGTCAAGCGGTCAATGAAATCAGACAGCTACTAGCAGAAGCTATCAAAAATAATAACCGAGTGCGTCTTGTGAGATTGACAGCTTTATTAAAAAATCTATCCGCTGCTTTAGCCGATTATGAACCCTTATTATTGCTTAATAAACCGATTGCCGCCTATTCTAGAGGGGATTTAAACCACGTTGGCAATGTCCTTCAACTTTCCCCAGAAGACGAAGGAACCCGACAAAAACGTTTAATAGACGAAGTAGCCGCTATTGTTCCCTACGATGAAAACCTTTTCCTTTTTACCGCAGAAACGGTATTGGTTAATAAAACAGGCCAAGTTATCGAGAGAAAACCTGTTAAAGCCTATTTTTACGATGAAAATCTTCCGGAAGTTGGCAACCGGAAAGAAGCTCAAAACTATATCCGCATGATGTATATTCCCCAAGGAGAATTCTGGATGGGAACGGAAGATGAGGAAATCGAAAGACTGGTGAAAAAATTTGGTTGGGATGGATTTAGACGAGAAAAACCCTCACACCGAGTAACCGTTTCCTCTTTCTACATGGGGCGTTATCCCATCACCCAAGCTCAGTGGCAAGCTATCGCCGCAACCGCTAAAATAGACATCGACCTAGAGACAAACCCGGGAGCATCTCACCTTTGCAATAAGTAGAAATGCTTAATGAGATCAATAAAAAAGTTAAAAAAGGCAACCATTTAGATAAGCACAGCGATGACGAAGGACTTGCGGTACATTACAAGATTGCCAACTTGCACCAGTAATT
>NZ_JBHFLL010000298.1:0-7186 GCF_041928595.1 Microcystis sp. BLCC-F209 | reverse complement strand
ATTGCTGCCCAAAAAAGCACAGAATAACCCATTATGAAATTCTATCAAATCGCTGTAACTATCATAACATCGTTGTTAAATAAAAATCTTTCTCAATTAATTCTTAAGAATTTATAAATATTGCGGAATGTTAATTTAAATATTCTTAAGTTTTTGCAGTCAATAAATAATTTTTACTTATCTTTGTCCAACATTGGGTTAGAAGTCAGTTATCAGTTATCAGTTATCAGTTATCAGTTATCAGTTCACTGAGAAAACTCCCCACACCCCACTCCCCCACCTCCCACTTCCCACACCCCACACCCTACACCCCACTCTATTTTAATTTGACTGCCATAATTGCCAAGCTTTAACGAGATTTCCCCCCATCAAGGCAGCCACTGCATTTAAAGTCTTAATTTCCTCACTATCGGGATTTAATTGTCTAGCTTTATCTAAGACTTTTTGGGCTGCTTGCGGTTGCCAATCGTAGAGATAAATAAAACCTTGATAAGCATAATGATAGGGATTATGGGGGTCAATTTTAATCATTTCCTCGGTGGCTTTTATTGCCCCTGCCACATCCTGTTGTAGTACCTTAGAAATTGCTAATCCGTAGGCTAAAGATAATTTATCGGGGGGGTTTTGTTGCTGTAAACGATAGGAAAAAGCCTTGTCTGCTTGCAGCACATAATCCTGAATCGAATCGTATTGATTGATACGATTAGTTAACTCAAAAATTGGCTCAATCCCCGTTAATCCTTGACCAATATTAGCCGACTTTAAGCGCAATTGGGTGACTAAATCTAATTGGGGGGTTGCTAACTTGGGAACTTGAGGATCGATGGTAATTTGAGCATTAGTTTTAATCGGATAGGTTTCGCCAGTTTCCCGATTGAGATAGACAGCAGATAAGCGATAAACTCCGGGGGTTGCTGCCGACTGCATGGCGGTTTTTTCAGTGACTTCAAAACCCTTTTGTTGCTCTTCTGAAGTTAATTTTTCTGCCACTAATCCCCCCATAGCCATACCGTGATCGTGCATCCAATAATCCTTCCCGTCCACTTCTTGCCAGGTTAAAATTACTATCCCTGACTTTAATTGTTGCCAGTCTCCGGCCCATTTATAAACCACGGGAAGGGGTTGATTAGGAGAAGCTTTTTCGGCAAGGGTAATCTCTCTTAATTCCACCCGTTTTGGCGGATTTTCAAGGGGTTTAACCGTGACGGAAGGATATATTTTTCGGTGTAGGGACAGGGTGCTATCATCCGGTAGCTGCCAAGTTTTCTCCACTTGGAAATCTGGCCCAGTGGCGACTCGATTAACAATTTTTTTCTGGACATTGGGGACGGAACCCTGTTCACCAGTTTTAGTTAAAAACCAATCTAAAGAATTGACATCCTTTTCGATATCTTCTTCCCGAACTCCCACCTGTCTGCCGGCAACCTGGGAATTATGTTTACCACCGTAGAAAGAGAAAGTATGTTGATTTAATTCGGGGGTGGAAGGTAAAACCCCTAGGGTGCTGCGAAGATAGGGAGAATCGGCTAGAATCTCTTTAACTACTTCTTCGTTTTGCCAGCCAGTTTTTAAATAGGGATGGTGTTGTAATTTGGGACTGAAAACGTTAGTAATTATATCTCCCCCCAAGGGGAATAAATTTAAGCTGGTGAGGATAGCGGCAATAGTTATCGTTCCCCAACGGATAGCGGGGGCAAAACGACCGCGCCAAGATAATAAACCGACGGATAAAATTAAGGATAAAGTCGGTAAAATCGGCAAAATATAACGAGCATCTTTATTGATGTTGAGGGATGATAATAGGTATCCCCCCAGCAGAAAAACTCCTAACCAAATCCACACAGGACGATTAACCTTATCTTCGGTTTTTCTATGACGTAAGGAGATTAATAATCCCACCACAGGAACTAATAACAATACCCAAGAAAGAAAATAGGGTAAAACTTGGGCGTAAAACGTCCAGGCATCTGGACTGGTAAGAGGCGGATCTCCCTCCAAAATCGCCGAATCTACCGTGGCACGTTTGCCTGCGGTTAACATTAATAACCAATTCGTCCGATACCAGGGAAACATTAACAATGCTGCCGTTAAAAAACTGAGCATTAATTGCGCTAGATTGCCCCAACGTTTTCGCCGGAGATTTTCGCCTAATACCCACAAAATCGGTAAAAAGAGGAAAAATAGGGCGGTTTGTTTGACTAACATCCCTAAACCGCAAGAAATACCCACAGCGATCGCTTTTGGCCAGCCTTGTCCACTAAATCGCCACCATGTCAAGCAAAAGTAAGAAAACGTTACAATTGCCGCTAAGGGAAAGTCTAAGAGATATTCGAGGCGATAATAGTATAAACCGGGGAGAAATTGACAGATTAGGACTGCCCATAAAGCCACAGTCCCATTAAAGAGGATAATTCCCAATCCGTACACAGAAAAGAGCAGTAGGGCGCTATAGATAGCCATTACCCACATACCCGCGTCAAGACTAATACCAAAGAGATTAAAGAAGGGAATCGTTACAAGATAGGTTAAAGGGGGAATTTTCGGCGACATTAGCCATAAACTGCGCCACCAATCCCCATCAAACCAGCGCGGATTTTGGAAAGCTTGGGTATAGATAATCCCACCGTTGAGATAATCGGCCTGATCCCAAGCAGGAATGGTATGATCGAGACTAAACCAGAATCTATCGACTAATATCCCCAATATCCATATAATACTGACAATAATTAATCCCTGTCTCCCATCTAGCGATCGCTTCAAAATGACTTCTCCCTAGTGCAACTCTCAATTATTCTGCCACGCTCTCAAGCGACCCTGAAAAAATCGCCAGCAAGAAACACCAGACCGATCGGGGTAAAATAAAGATTTAGTGAAAAATTGTAACAGGAACTTGACAAATGCGAGTGGTGATCGTTGGTGCAGGGTTAGCGGGAATGGCAACAGCTATCGATCTAGTCGATGCGGGCTGTACAGTAGAAATCTTAGAATCTCGTCCCTTTGTCGGGGGAAAAGTCGGTAGTTGGGTAGATGCGGACGGTAATCACATCGAGATGGGCTTGCACGTCTTTTTTGGTTGTTACTATAATCTTTTTGAGTTAATGAAAAAAGTGGGCGCTTTTCAATCCCTACTGCTCAAAGAACACACCCACACTTTTATCAACGAAGGGGGAAAAATCGGCGAATTAGACTTTCGTTTCGCCGCAGGTGCGCCTTTTAACGGTTTAAAAGCCTTTTTTACCTCCTCCCAACTCTCGGCAGCCGATAAAATCTTTAATTCTCTGGCCTTAGGTACCAGTCCCATCGTCCGCGGTCTGATAGACTTCCAAGGAGCGATGAAAACGATTCGGGATCTGGACTCGATTAGCTTTGCCGATTGGTTTCGTAGCCATGGCGGTAATCAAGGCAGTTTAAAAAAAATGTGGAATCCGATCGCCTATGCCTTAGGATTTATCGATACGGAAAATATCTCGGCCCGTTGTATGCTGACGATTTTCCAATTTTTTGCCGCTAAAACCGAAGCTTCCGTCCTGCGGATGTTGGAAGGTTCCCCCCACGAATACCTACATAAACCGATTATTAACTATCTGGAGGCACGGGGCGCCAAAATCTCTACCCGTCGTCAGGTGCGGGAAATTCTCTATTCTGGAGAGGGCGAAAATCTGCAAGTTAATGGCATGATCGTCGCTAACGGAGAAACCACGGAAACTATCACCGCAGATGCCTATGTTTGCGCTGGTGATGTCCCCGGTATTCAGCGTCTCATTCCCCAAGATTGGCGAAAAATGCCGATTTTTGACAATATTTTCCGACTAGAAGCCGTCCCCGTCGCCACGGTACAATTGCGTTTTGACGGTTGGGTGACGGAGTTAAATGATGCCGAAAAACGCCGACAACTGCAAAAAGCGGTGGGAATTGACAATCTTTTGTACACCCACCAAGCGGATTTTTCCTGTTTTGCAGATCTTGCTCTCACCAGTCCTAGGGATTATTATCGCCCCGGAGAAGGTTCTTTATTACAGTTGGTTTTAACCCCCGGGGATCCTTTTATTAAAGCTAAAAATGAAGATATCGCCCAGCACGTTTTAGCGCAAGTCCATCAGTTATTTCCCTCCTCCCGGGAGTTAAAGATGACTTGGTTTAGTGTGGTGAAATTGGCCCAGAGTCTCTATCGGGAAGCACCGGGGATGGATGTCTATCGTCCCTCGCAAGCGACTCCTATCCCTAACTTTTTCCTTGCCGGTAGTTATACCCAACAGGATTACATTGATAGCATGGAAGGAGCCACTTTATCGGGTAAACAGGCAGCCAGGGCCATCTTACAACAGGCCGAGCGCCAGAAATCTTTGGCTACGGTTTGAGCAAACAGCCAGCAATCTCCTCTGTTAAGAAGGGGTTGCCTCTAAACTTGTTTTCAGTGGCCAAAGATAACCCCTATAGCTAACTTGGCAAGTCAGCCTCTCAAGCCAAGCTATACAAAAAAGACCGATCGAGCTAGACTCGTAAAAAGATAACTCCATCTAGAAGGCTTACCCTAGACTGGAAAGAACGTCGGAAAAATCTCGTCAGAAATAGGAGTCAATCGAGTTTATGCCAGAGCTTGCTGTACCATTAGAGCTTGATTTCACCAGCGAAACCTATAAATCAGCCTATAGTCGCATTAATGCCATCGTTATTGAAGGCGAATACGAGGCCAATAGCAATTATATTCAATTAGCAGACATCCTCGCCGATAACAAAGAAGAGTTACACCGTCTGGCAAAAATGGAAAACCGTCACATGAAAGGTTTTCAAGCTTGCGGCCAAAATTTGCAAATCACTCCTGATATGGATTATGCCAGAGAATTCTTTTCCTCTCTGCACGAGAACTTCCAAATTGCCTACGCAGAAGGTAAAGTTGTCACCTGTTTATTAATCCAATCTTTGATTATCGAAGCTTTCGCGATCGCTGCCTATAATATTTATATTCCTGTTGCTGATCCTTTTGCTCGTAAAATTACTGAAGGCGTAGTTAAAGACGAATATTTACATCTCAATTTTGGCGAAGAATGGCTAAAAGCGAACTTTGAAACCGCTAAAAAGGAATTAGAAGCCGCAAATCGAGCTAATCTTCCCATTGTCTGGAGAATGCTCAATCAAGTCGAGGATGATGCTCGCGTCCTCGGTATGGAAAAAGAGGCCCTCGTGGAAGACTTTATGATTAGCTACGGGGAAGCTTTAAGCAATATTGGTTTCAGCACCCGTGATATTATGCGGATGTCTGCCTACGGATTAACTGCCGTCTAAACCTTGAGCGTCGAGATTTCCTGTTTTTCCCCTGCTGCCGCTCAACACAGAGCGGCGCTTTTGTGTAATATATTTAAGAGTCTTAACGATTTCTTAGCAATATCCTCATTTTTTTATCTAGTGCCATCTAGTCTAACGAAAGAACAATCAATGTTTGGTCTTATAGGTCATCTTACCAGTTTAGAACACGCCCAATCGGTCGCCGACGATCTAGGTTATCCTGAATATGCTAACCAGGGATTAGATTTTTGGTGTGCTGCCCCCCCGCAAATTGTCGATGATTTTCATGTCACCAGCATCACGGGGCAAACCATCAGAGGAAAATATATCGAATCCTGTTTTTTACCAGAGATGTTGTCGAATCGTTGGGTAAAGTCTGCTATTCGTAAGGTGCTAAATGCCATGGCACTCGCTCAAAAAAGTGATATCAATATCACCGCACTCGGTGGTTTTTCTTCGATTATTTTCGAGGAATTTAATCTCAAAGATAATCGACAGGTACGGAATATCGAGCTAGATTTTGGCCGTTTTACCACCGGTAATACCCACACCGCTTACGTCATCTGCAATCAGGTGGAAACCCTCGCTGACAAAATGGACATCGATTTAGCTCAATCCACCGTCGTGGTTTGCGGGGCAACCGGAGATATCGGCAGCGCCGTTTGTCGTTGGTTAAATGAAAAAACCGATACAAAAGAACTAATCTATGTGGCACGCAATCAAGAGCGTTTACAATCTCTCCAAGAGGAGTTAGGACGCGGTAAAATTCTCCCCCTAGAGGAGGCTTTACCCCTGGCTGATATCATTGTTTGGGTGGCTAGTATGCCTAAAGGCGTGGAAATTGATCCAGATAAACTCAAGCGCCCCTGTATTATTATTGATGGTGGTTATCCGAAAAATTTAGGTATGGTATTAAATGCCCCCGATATTTCGGTGATTAAGGGCGGCATTGTCGAGCATTCCCTCGATATTGACTGGAAAATTATGAAAATCGTTAATATGGATATTCCCTCTCGTCAAATGTTTGCCTGTTTTGCCGAGGCGATTTTATTGGAGTTGGAGGGTTGGCAAACTAATTTTTCCTGGGGACGCAATCAAATTACCGTCCCTAAAATGGAACAAATCGGTGCAGCTTCCCGCAAACACGGGTTTCAACCTTTGTTATTTTAATTCATACCCCCAACCCCCCACGGAATTAGAAGTTTCAGGCGAAAAATAATTAGAGTAAGTGCTTGACTTTAGCGGCGGCTTGGGTTATGCTTGTTTCATAATGGGATGTTTGTGTTTATTTCTGAATGCTTAGGTTCCAATTATGAATAAACTCTTTTAAAAATATTATCCCAAAATCTGCCCACAAAAGCAAGCAAAATTTTGCCATCAATTGTTAAGTTTTGTTAAGAAAAGTCCTAAGAGTGGCAAGGAAGAGAACTCCCTGAACAGATCAGTCCGATTTCTTTGATAGTTTCTCAAGGGTTTTGGGGTAATTCTAGTTGAAGCATGAAACCCAACGCCCGATTATGTTACGCTCCCGCTAACCCATCCTACAAATAATCGTGCCTCCCTACTTAAATGGTGTACAATACTAAATCGGTTGAGTATGGGCTACTGATCAGGACAGGCGAAAGGCAAGGGGTAAAAAGGATAATGCCTATATGGTCATGAAAAACAAGATCGACTCCTTCATCAAGCGACTTGGCATAACTCCCTACCGATTTGCCAAAGATACTGGTCTTAGCATGAATAATATCTACTTACTGAAAAATGAGGCTCTTCTAGGTTCTGTGTGATCAGTTTAACTTACAATATGATCGATCAATCTTTGTGTCCTTTGTGTCTTTGTGGTTCGTTCCACTCACTCGCCAGCAGGACTGTATCCTAGAATACATTTTACCCACCAAACCTG
>NZ_JBHFLL010000297.1:0-3359 GCF_041928595.1 Microcystis sp. BLCC-F209 | reverse complement strand
CGCACAGTTAAAAAGCGAGGACTTTCGCGGTCCCGATTTCTTTGCTGTCCTGGGGGTTCCTAAAGGGGAAAGAAAAAGTTGGGTGGTTTGGCAAGAAGGGAAAGCTCCCGACGTGGTTATCGAACTCCTTTCCGAAAGTACCGATCAACAGGATAAAACTGAAAAGAAAGCTATCTATCAAAACCGCTTGCGAGTGCCAGAATATTTCTGGTACGATCCCTTTAATCCTGAAGACTGGGCAGGTTTTATCCTCAGAGACGGCAACTACGAGCCATTATCTCTAGAGACGGGAGAAAGATTTTTCAGTCAAAGGCTAGGGTTGGCTTTGGTCCGCTGGCAAGGGGAGTATAAGGGAGTCGAGGCAGTTTGGCTGCGTTGGGCGACTTTTGCCGGCGATTTACTGCCCACGGAGTCAGAGCTAACTGAACAGGAAAGAATGCGGGCCCAACAAGAAAGAATGCGGGCCCAACAGGAGAGAATGCGGGACCAACAGGAGAGAATGCGGGCTGAGGATTTAGAAGCATTGCTTCAACGCTATCGAGAGCGTTTTGGAGATTTGCCAGAATAAATCTGGATGTTGACCGGCTAAAGTAAGCTGTTCGTAATTTAAATTGCTTGTTGAGACGAGGCAAGAGGCAAAAGGCAAAAGGCAACAGTAAAGGGATTGGGGGAGGTTCGGCTAATCTAAGAATAAGCGGGTTAAATGCGTCTTAGCTTACAATAACTCTCCAGAAAGCTAATAGGATAGGAGCATCAAGCATAGACAACCAATAACCTTAGAGAACTCTTGTTCGCTTTCTGGTGTTAGCTGGTTAAAAATTTTCTTTACAAGAAGTTGATCATCAAGTAAGATGTAACCCAGCTACATCTTAGATGGAGGCTTAAATATCTTGTCTAACTGCATTACTTATTATGGACAACATGCTGCCGCGACAGTATTCTCTCAAGTATGAAGGAGGTAGTAATTATGAATTTATCCACTCCCCTCTGGGGCAACTAAGCTAAGACGCATTTTAACCGTCTATCCTTAGATTAACTGAATCTCCCCCAATCCTTTTACCGTTGCAAGAGTGCAAGAGTTCTTCATCTCAACAAGCAATTTAAATGTGCGGGCAGCTTACCGAAATGACAAGATAAGTAAATTATTGTAGGCTAATTTCTCAATCAGACTAAAGCTGATGTTTTTTCAGTTTAATTTTATTGCTGTATTCAGCTAGATGCTCCTATAAGGCTTTTGGCTTAAGACTTTGGTATCTTGAGAAATCTGTGATGATACTCCCATTATTGATCCGGCTGTGCTATAATGTCCAAAGGATTATCAAAATGAACCCTCTAGGCTAAACCACCTGATAGAGGTTTTCAGGTGACAAAAACTCTCGATATAATTCAAATTTTAAAGTTACAATATGAACTATTTTGATATTAATGACTATGTATTGTGGAGATTGTATTTAGTATTTTTTATTGGTCTTTTTATCAATATAAATATTTTTATAAGAAAGATTTATAGTGTTTTTGATCCTCTTTTGTATCATCTTGTATGGATTTCTTCAATGAATGCTGTTCTGCTCTGAGTTTTACACACTCTAGTTCCTCCCGCCAAATCGCCTCTTGACAAATGACTGACTTCCTTAGAGGATGCCCGAAAAGTCATAATCGAGACGCTTAAACGGTAGAGATACTCCTAAATTACCTTTGCAAGAGGTCTATTATGAAAAAAATTATTAATCGTATATATCCTAGCAGCTTGACAGCAGCTATGTTGCTGGTATATTCTGGCTCGGTATTGTACATAATTCCTTGGCAGTCTTTCTCTCATTTGATGGTATTCTTGCCCGTAATCACTACTGTCTTATTTTGGGATTTACTTAGGGAAAAAATTAAATTAAATAAATTCGACTTAACTTTGTGTGTGATGATTCTTTTTCTCGCTCTTATTAATTTTTCCGTGCCAAAATTTGGCATTGCCTTGTTGATCGTTATCTTATTAATTACTTTTCGTCATCCTCAGGAATTAAGCCGAAGATACCTGATGTTTTTATACCTATGTTTTTTGATATCTATAATATACCAATTTTTAACTTTCAGGACAGAAATATATGAATATATACCTTCTAGCTTATATAGATTTTCATTGTATACTGTTCCAGACCCTAATTTTTCTGGTCTATTTATTTTATTATTTTTCTTCTTTTGCTGGAAAAATAGTTTTAAGGTAGGAATTTTGCTGTCAATCATAAGTATTTTTTTGTTGTCCAGTAGAGGATATTTAATGGCTATGCTAATTTTTATGTGCGTGTTTACCTTAGAAAAATTTAGTCCCAGGTTTTTTATAAATAAAAGATTCTGGTTACTTACAAATCACAAAAGATATTTTTTGACTTTAATTTTGGTGGGCAATCTTTTAATTTTTGCGATCGGAACATTCTATGTTTACAACATAAAATTAGAAACAATTAAAATCAAAGAGAAAAACGAAAGATTAAAACTAGAAAACATTGCGGATCCCAGTAATAGGGAAAGATTTTTAGCCTCCGAAAAAACAATTCAATTATTAACAGAGAACTTAGATATTTTATTGTATGGCATACCAAAATCGGCTTTTGGTGATGATATCAAACCATCCGATTCAATTAAAAAGATTCTCAACTTCAATGTGCCTCATAATAGTGTGCTTTATTTTGTTCTTAGCGAAGGAATTCTCTTTTGTATTCCTTACTTTTATGCTTTGGGTAAAATCTTGTCAAGATTATACAGTCCCGAAAACCTTAAATATATATTGCCTTATATTGTCTTTTCGCTTGTTTTACATGGGTTTTATGGTGGTGCTCCTGTGGTCTTTTGGGTTGTCACACTATCTTTGCTAGAATTTAATCCCAAAAATAAAGTAAGACGAAGCAAGTTATCTTGATAAAATGAGCTAGAAAATTGACGATTTAAAACTCGAGCAAACCTAGTCTTCATCTTAGCTCGAATTTTTACCAGAATACTTTTTAAATCTTACTCCGACTTTCTGCCTGAAGATGACGGATCAACTCTCTATCAAAACTCTTTACGCACAGGATTATTACTTATCTGGTATATCTCGTTTAGCCTGTGGAACTTCCTGGGCTGCTTTTAACCCACATTCCGCAGGTTGAAAAACGCCAGGGAAAAGACAGAAAAAGTTGAACAATTCACCAAGTATAAATACTTAAGAATATCTTGAAAGAGCTAAGTAGGGTTTGCTGAATAATGGTAAAAACCTTTTAAAATAAGGCTTTTGACCTGTTAAAGTCCGATGTTCATGCTGCGAAAATAGGATTGGGACTTTCAAAAACCTTGCATTATCCTTCTTGTGGTACATCGCTTGGTACAAA
>NZ_JBHFLL010000296.1:0-23884 GCF_041928595.1 Microcystis sp. BLCC-F209 | reverse complement strand
AGGTTCAAAAATTTGTCAAGTATCATAAGTAAAATACTCTGGTTTTTGGCTATTATATCAAATCTTAACTCAATTGTCTATCTTTTGGCATTAACCTGTTTGTGCCTTAAGTCCTTCCCCGTATGGATTTCAGCTACTTTTGAGCTTAAGTACTCTCATCGAATTTTATTTTAAGTTAATTATTTGCATAACAATTCCCGAAGAGCCGTTTTTCAAAGAAGTAGTAATCACAATCTGTGAATGTTTTTGAGCTTACTACTGATGAATAGTAATTGCTCCATCCTCTAATGATTGGATTGAGTCGTTTGATTAAGGCATCCTGTGGGGATGACTTCTGACTATTTACTACTTCTCCCAATTTCTTTAGATGGGACTTGACTTTTTCAGCACTAGGCTTGATTAGGGTTTTAAAACCTAGTTTGACTCCTTTACTACTTTTTGCCCCGTGATGTTTTCCGACTTGGTATTGCCTGATGTTGAATCCGAGAAAATCAAATCCAACGTAATCATCATAAGTTTCAAGAGTATGGGATATTCTTGTTTTACTAGGCTTCAGTTCTAGCCCCATTTCTGCTAACCATTGTTTAATGATTTCTTGACATTCCTTTATTACCTTTAAATCTTCGTGCAGGATAACAAAATCATCTGCATATCTGATTAGGGTTAAGGCTTGTTCATTTTTGGATTTATTGCCTTTCAGAGTTCTTGCATATTGCTTAACTCTTTCTTCCATGCCGTGTAAGGCTATGTTAGCTAGTAAAGGGGAGATTACACCTCCCTGTGGTGTGCCTTCATTGGTAGGGAATAGGTTTTTTCCATCCATGACTCCACTCTTTAGCCATGCTTTGATTTGTTGTCTTAGCTTGGGGTAAGTTTGAAGTTTTGTCAGTAGTTTCTGGTGGTTTATTTTATCAAAGCATTTACTTATGTCCGCATCTAGCACATATTTGGGCTTTTTGTTGATGCTTATGTAGATTGCTCCGATTGCGTCATGGGCTGAACGTGCTGGTCTAAATCCATAACTGTTAGGTTCAAATTTTGCTTCCCATTCGGGTTCTAATGCCAGTTTTACTAAGGCTTGTAATGCCCGTTCGTACATGGTGGGAATCCCTAGAGGTCGCTTTTCATCCGTATTGGGTTTTGGTATCCATACTCTACGAGTTGGTTTTGATTTATTGCCAGGTTTTAGATTATTGACAAGTGCCATTCTTTGTTTGGGTGTTAAGGATTTTATCCCATCTACCCCTGCGGTTTTCTTGCCTTGATTATCTTGGCTAACCCGTCTGACGGCTATCAGTTTGGCGTACCAGCTTTTTAGGAGTAGCCTTTGTAATTTGTGGACTAATTTGACATCACCCCGTTGACTGGCTTTGAATATTCTTTTTGATAACTTAAAAACACATCTTTCAGCTTTTCGCCAGTTGATGTCCTTCCATTCATACATCGGTTTTGTTGCCGTGTTCATAACTTTTTCATTACTACTTAAGACCATTCATTCCATTGAACAGTGTGTACGTCAGCATATCCTTATCTATTACAGATAGGCGTTGGCTTCTTACACAATCCTTTCCTATATGAGTCTTACGCTGGTTACTACTTAGATTTCGACCTATCTAAGAGATTCATAAGGATTACTTCGTTCCCAACAACCGTATTCCTAACTTTAGTGTCTTCCTCTATACCGAAGCTGTGTAGATGATTCTGGTTGAACTCTATCTTTTCCCAGTACGTTAGCTTGTTAACATTTTGTTGCCAGCCAATAATCTGTGTAGGCTAGGTTTCAGTGACGATACTTCTGACGGAAGTTCTTATTCATACACATAGTTAGATGCTAGACAGGTTTTGATGTCAGACTCATCTTTACTGCCATTTAACCCCGCTTTTCCCATTTTGATGACCGTTCTCCACAGGAAGGGGTTATGCTGTCACTCCATCATCTGGAGGAAAGGACTTTCACCTTCACGGTTATTGAGTTATCAAGGTTCTCAACCTTGTCCTACCCACGTCTGTTAGACTTTTGGTAGGAACGAGTCGCACGATAGATTCTGTACTTAAACGCTTTTAATATCTTGTTTACCAAACTAAATTTACTATGGTAAGCTATGCAAGGCTAAATTGTCAAGGATTTAATCGTGCTTCGCTGTTTTATATTGGTCGGGGTTTCATCCTGTCAGTACGAGGGTCTTCACCCCGACATCTGTGATAAATTGGGTTATGTGTGCAAAGGAGTGAGCGAGTGGTGTTTAGCATCGAACCAAAAATTATCAATCCGCCCAAAAACCGTCATGATTATCAATTGTCGGAAGCAATTCGCTATCGTGCTTGGGTAGAGATTGATCGCTCGGCATTACAACAAAACGTGCGAAAAGTCAAGGCCTTATTAGCCCCAAAAACGGAATTAATGGCGGTAATTAAAGCCGATGCTTACGGACACGGGGCAGTTAAGGTGGCTAACAGCGTTTTAGAAGCTGGAGCGCAATCTTTAGCCATCGCGACTATCGGGGAAGGTATCGAACTACGGGAAGCGGGAATCGTTGCCCCAATTATGATTTTAGGGGCAGTCAATACCCCAGAAGAAGTGGCAGCCTTAGCCCATTGGCAATTGCAACCCACCCTGGTGCAAATCGAACAGGTACAAATTTTTGCCAGCGTGATGAGACGCTTAGAGCAGCGGCTGCCGGTTCATATCAAACTAGATACGGGAATGTCTCGCTTAGGCACACCATGGCACAACGGCACCAAATTCGTCGAACAGGTTTTAGAGGCTCCTAACCTGAAAATTGCCAGTATATACTCGCATTTTGCCACGGCTGACGATCCCAATCCCGAGATCATGCAGTTACAACGGCAAAGATTCCAACAAGCGATCGCCGAGTTAAGATCAAAAGGTTATCATCCTCCCTGTCTGCATTTAGCCAACTCTGCCGCTACCCTAAGCGATCGATCTCTGCACTACGATCGAGTTAGAGTCGGATTAGCTCTCTACGGTCTTTATCCCGCCGATCATCTCACCGATAAAGTCCCTTTGCAACCCGTCCTACAAGTAAAAGCGCGCATTGCTCAAGTCAAAACCATTGCCGCCGGCTCCGGAGTGAGTTATGGTCATCAGTACATAGCGGCAAAAGACACCCGTATTGCTGTGGTCGGTATCGGTTACGCCGATGGAATTCCCCGCAATCTCTCCAATCGTTTAAAAGTATCCCTGAGAGGACGTTTAGTACCCCAAATCGGCGCGATAACCATGGATCAGTTAATGATTGACGTGAGCGAGATTCCAGAGGTAAAAACAGGGGAAATCGTCACACTTATCGGTAAAGACGGTCCACAGTGCATTACCGCCGACGATTGGGCGCGGGATTTAGGTACAATATCCTGGGAAATTCTCTGCGGGTTTAAGCATCGTTTGCCGCGAATTACTATTAGCAATGGGTGATTATGGAGGTGATCTTAAAAAATGTCAATTGGCGGCAATTATCACTGTTGACTGGTGATATCTGTAATTAATTTTGCTTAGGTACTTACCGTTGTTAAGTGCGATCGCTGATTGCCAGGCTAGATGAGGGGATGAATTCTCCGGTGCTTTAGGTTAAAATAAACGGGGTTAATCGACGGCAAATGATTAGTTTTACCCTAGAGGCAGCGATGACTATAAGCAAAGATTTACCCTTACCCCCCGGCAGTTTCGGATTACCCCTATTAGGAGAAACAATCGCTTTTTTGACCGATGGGGATTTTGCCAGTAAACGTCATAATAAATATGGTCAACTTTTCCGCACTCATATTTTTGGCAGTCCCACGATTATTTTATCCGGTGCCGAAGCTAACCGGTTTCTCCTCAGCAACGAGAATAAATACTTTGCGGCAACTTGGCCTAAAAGTACCAAAACTCTCCTAGGTAGCGCATCTTTAGCGGTGCATACGGGAGATGTTCACGCTTCCCGTCGTCGTTTAATCTATCAAGCTTTTCAACCCCGGTCCCTAGCAAGTTATATCCCTACGGTAGAAACAATTACCGCTCGCTATTTAGAGCGTTGGCAAACCGCAAAAACCCTGTCATGGTATCCTGAATTAAGAAACTATACTCTCGATATCGCCTGTAAATTATTTATCGGTCTTGACCAGGGTTCTGCTACCAAATTAGGAGAAGTTTTTGATACTTGGTGTGCGGGACTATTTACCCTTCCCCTTCCCCTTCCCTGGACAGCTTTCGGCAAAGCATTACGCTGTCGAGAGGAATTACTGCAAGCGATCGAAACTATCATTTTAGAAAGACAAAAAAATGATGACTTAGGCCAGGATGCTCTGGCTATCCTTTTACAAGCTAAAGACGAAAACGGTCAAAGTTTATCCTTAGCGGAATTAAAGGATCAAGTGCTATTATTACTCTTTGCTGGTCATGAAACTTTAACCTCCGCTATCGTCACTTTCTGCCTACAAATGGCACTGCATCCCGATATTTTTCAGCTTGTATTGGAGGAAATAACTAATTTTGATCTATCCAATCCTTTAAGCGTTGATACCCTCAAACAGATGACCTATTTAGATCGCGTTTTAAAGGAAGTTTTACGTTTTACTCCCCCCGTGGGAGGAGGATTCCGTCGGGTAATAGAAGACTGTCAATTTAACGGTTATCATTTGCCGAAAGGATGGATAGTGCAGTATCAAATCAGCAATACCCATAAAGATAATAATATTTATTCCCATCCTGAAACCTTTGATCCCGATCGCTTTTTAGCCGAGGAAAAACCCTACGGATATATCCCCTTTGGTGCGGGATTGCGCGAATGTATCGGCAAAGAATTCGCTCGTTTAGAGATGAAAATTTTAGCCGTCCGTTTAGTAGAAAAATACGATTGGCAATTACTCCCCAATCAAGATCTCACCCTCACCACTATCCCCACTCCCCATCCTCGTGACGGTTTACAAGTCACCTTTAAACCCCGTTAACCAGTTAGGATAAAAAAACTTTAAAAACAGTTTAGCGTTTTTCTCGTAGCCGTGAAATTTATTTCACGGCATTTATTGTGGGAAATGCTCAGATTTTGAGCCGTCGGTGGAACTGACAGAGGTTAATCGGCAGCGGGTAAAACTTTCGATAATTCTCCATTTTGCTGATGATTTGGTGTATCAAATTCGAGAACTAGGTAACGAATCAAACGCGCTAGGGATTTTTGTAGTAAACCTTCAGCAATTTTTTGTCCCATCTGTTGGGTTTCCGGTTTAGCGATTAGTTTCGTCATCACTGGTACCATAGCCATGGCATCAAATCCTTTCGTTTCCTGTAAAATACTAAAGATGTTGCGAAGATGCTCAAAACTCTTAGCATCACCCAACAATTCTGGGGGAGTTTCTTGCACCGCTAAGCCCACCTGTTGCCGGAAATTAACCGTGAGATTAAACCAAGTGCGACGGCCGAAATTATCGAGGGTATTTACTAACTCATTCACTAATTTTTCGCGGATAAATACACCCCTGTCTGAAAGGAGAAAATCTAACGCTTGATCGGTGACTTTCTCAAAGTTAAAATCATTAGAATCTTTAGCATTACGCAAGAGATTTTCTAAACGATTCCAGCGAAAAGTACCATCTTTAAATAATAAATCCCGCAGGGAATCTCGCAACTCTGTGGAAGGATCAGTGAGCAGACGTTTAGCAATATAAGGGTAGGCTTTACTCAGTACCTTAAAATTAGGATCGATGCCAATCGCTATTCCCTCTAAAGTCACCATGGAGCGAATAATCAGGGCATAATAAGCAGGAACTCGAAAGGGAAACTCGTACATCATCGCCGACATTTTATCGGTGATACTTTTAAAGTTTAATTCTGCCACACTCGCCCCTAAAGCATTACCGAAAACTTCCGAAAAAGCGGGAACAATTGGCTCTAAATTGGTAGTTGGTGACAGGAAGTCTAACTTAACGTAATCCTTGGCCAAAGACTCAAAATCCCGGTTGACTAAATGCACCACCGCTTCGATTAAACCGTAGCGTTGATAGGGTTCAATATTGCTCATCATGCCGAAATCAAGATAAGCTAATTTACCGTCAGGAGTCGCTAATAAATTACCCGGATGCGGATCCGCATGGAAAAATCCGTGTTCAAGTAATTGACGCAAAGAACACTGCACCCCCACATTAACTAAGTGGGTGGCATCAATACCCTGGGTCTGAATTTCTTTGATATTAGTTAATTTTGTGCCGTCCACCCACTCCATGGTTAAAACCCGTCGCCCAGTATATTTCCAGTAGATTTTGGGGATGTAAATTTCGGCAATGTGACCATAAAGTTGAGCGAATTTTTCGGCGTTTTGTCCTTCATGAAGATAATTAATTTCTTCAAAAATACGACTGGCTAATTCGTCGGTAATTGCCACTAAATCGGAGCGAAGTCTTTTAATATTACCTTTCACCCAAGTCGCCAAACTACGCATGATATACACATCTAAAGTTATACAGCGAATCAAATCGGGACGCTGTACTTTAACGGCGACTCTCTCTCCAGTTTTTAATTTACCTTTATAAACTTGTCCTAGGGAAGCGGCCGCTATGGGATTGGGGGATAATTCTGCATAAATTTCTTCAGGAGAATAACCTAATTCTTCTTCGATAAAACGATAGGCAATTTCGTTAGGAAAAGAGGGAATTTGATCCTGGAGAGTGGTTAATTCTTCTAAATATAAAGGCGGTACTAAATCAGGCCGGGTAGAGAGAGCTTGACCGATTTTAATATAGGTGGGTCCCAATTTGGTCAACATTTCCCGCAATTGTACAGCCCGTCTAATTTCATTTTTTGGCGATTTTCCCCGCAGTTTATCCCACCAGATACCGATGACAAAAGATAAAACCGGTAGGGCAATTTCGATTAACCTCCCCACAACGTCTAGAGGTCGCCCACGGTAATAGTCGTTAATAACTTGGGGATTGTAGCGCCAACTCTCGGCTACGTTGTCATCCATGGGGCCGATATCTTCCCGATGCTCTTCGGGAATATGCACGGGCTGCACTTCAACAGTAATCGCTTCTTCGGGTTGCGTCTCTGGGGAGATCATCTGTTCGGACATAGTTCGGTGACAAGGCAGGGTGATTTGTAAACTATTGTAACAAGTATCGGCTTTCTGCCCGATCTTGTTTCTGTCTCCCTAGTTCTCTGCTCCGGTTCGCCGTCAACTTTCCTGGGGGGTTATCGGTGTTTTTGACGATTTTGAGGCTGATACTGCCCTGATTATCCCGAATGTGATTGTCAAAAAATAGCGCGGTAATTTGGCTGATTTCTAGGACTTTGTTCAATAAACTAGGGCCGACTGACCGATAACTAAATTCACCGCTAATCATCCAAGGTTAAATTGGCTAAGTTAATCATTTTTATCGCCCCTCAAAGTATTCTACGATAGCTCTCGCTATCGATTCTGCACCATCTTTAGGCAGTTTAACCTTTAATCTTGGCGGTTGGGGAGCTTGGCGTAAAAAGTCCCAATTACCTTGAAAAAATTCTTCACTGCTAATAATTTGATGATAACTATAATCTTGGATTCCAGCCAATAAAATCGCTGATTCGGCGAAACCTTCTCGCGTCAGAGAAACAATCGGAACCTCTAATTTTAAAGCTTCGGCAAAGGTACTATATCCCGGTTTGGAAATAATTCGATCGCACAGGGGCATAAAATCCACAGGACGATAGCTCCGATCTGGTTTATCCTGTAAGCGGACTAAATTGGGCAATTCGGGGGCGTTTTTTTCAAAAGTGATAAATTGCCAATCGGGAAAACTGGCGAGGTTATCATAGGGAATTGCTTCTAATCCTAACCCCCCAAAACTCAATAAAATAGTTTTTTCTTTAGGGGCATTTAGCTTAAATTCCTGTCGTAATTGTTCTTCACTGTAGCGGGGTGTACCCCCGGTTAAACCTGCCTCGGTAACACGGGGAAATGCTGTCATTGCTTCTGCTAAAGGCAGTTTAAATAAGCGATCGCATTGATTATAACAACGACTGATCCAATCACTAATACTGGCAAATTCTTCACCCCAATCACGATAGATAAAATCCCAACCAAAGTTACCAATCATCCAACAAGGAAGCCCCGCGCTTTTGGCAATTGGTGCCGCTAAAGGTGGTAAATCAGCCACAACTAAACCCACACGATTAGTTTTAATAAAATTAACTTCACTGGCAATAATTGACCTAGATTGAGCAATTATTTGTTCTAATTTTTCTTTGGTAGCTAATTTATCCATCGTTAAACTATCCGATTGGATTACTCCCACATCAAACCCCCGATGTCTTTGAATATATTCTCCGGATATATAGGAATCTAATAACCAGCGCGGAGCAGTGGTGACTAATATCGGCAAAATTTCGGGATTAAGTTCAATAATATTAGCTACCACCGAAGCACTGCGGACAGCATGGCCAAAACCATGATTAGTAACGGCAAAATAAACAACAGGACGAGACATAAATATCAAGTAGGGTGAGAATAATAAGCAAGAAATTTTGTTTTTCAGACTGTAGATAATAATTACCCCTGATTTTAGGGAGGCAAATGAGGCAGTATATAAATACTAGCAAAAGCATAATATTCCGCTCCCGATTGACAAGCTTCTTGCAGTAAAGATAAAGCCTCCGAGTCTCCTTGTTTTGCGAAACGTAATAATGCTAACAACCTTTTAATATATTGACTACGATAGTTAATTAATTCTTTTCGTCCACGCATACCATTGAGATCGAACAAATCTTCAACAATTTGACCACGTCGATCCCGACCATAAACACTGGCCAATTTTGCCATTTCATCCCAAACAAATTCAAGATGTGTATTCGGATCGGTTACTCCATCCGTGGGGTCTATTAACAGAGGATTTCCTGTGATATCATCGAGAGGAAAATTTGTGCCTTTGTGATTGGCATCATTACATTTATCACAAGAAAGCAGTAAATTCTCCCAAGTAAAAGTCAGATCAGGATACTGGCTTTTTGGATAAAAATGTTCGATCGCTCCGTAAGTTACCACTATAATCTTACTTTCACAGTAAGCGCATTTCCCATTAAACATTTTAACTAATGCGTCTTTAACTTGCGGATGACTGTATTTATTTTGTGCTTGGTTAATTTGAGCTTTAGTTGCCTTGTTGTTTGATTTTATTGATTCTAAAGCCTCTAGCCAACGAGCGGCATTTTTAGCTAATACGGGTGGCTCTGATATTCTGGTGACAGCAATCAAGATAAACGCTCCTCTAGTAAGGCATCAATTCGGGATTCTAAACTATTAGGTTGACTGATTTCGCCAAAGGGTTTAACTTCTCCAACAAATAATGACAGTTGTTCATATTCTTGCTTTTCTGCTGCCGCCAGATTTTTCTTTTTACGATTTAGTTGGTGGTAACGCTTAATTTTATTTTCTGTATCAGTGGGATAGGTTGATTTCAGACCAAAAGCAGAACTTGTTAAAGTACGATCAACATTAGCCGCTAATTCTTTATAATGAATTTCTACAATCTCTAATTCACACGCTACCAGATCGATTCGTAGGGTTAAAGAATTTGGCCCCGCACCGGCAGCGATTAAAGGACTATGAGTAGCGACAAAGAATTGAAGCTTGGGAAAAACTTCCTGTAACCATCCAGCAATTTCCCTTTGCCAAGAAGGATGTAAATGAATATCTAACTCATCGATTAAGACGACTCCAGAAGCCTCTGTGGGGTTATCTAGATCGGGGAAGGATTGTAATAATCGCCAAATTAAATCCCCAGCTAAAGCAATCATACTCCGAAAACCATCGGATAAACTAATGGTTGGAACTTTTTGGCCGTTAACTAGAAACTGAATCAAGCCATCGGCAGTTACTTCAGCAATTTCTACATTACTAGGTAACAGTTTAGTAATTGCTTCTTCACCGATTTTTTTCATTTGTTTGGCTTGAATATCTGTGGGATTTTTGGCTATTCGATAATCTAAATACACCATCCATCTCTCAAAAGAACTTAAAGATGTATCCTCATTAAATTGGCTGAAAAAGTTGCTAGAGCGTTTCGGAGGTTCAAGACTAGGAATAATCACTTGACTCACTCGTGTCAAACGACGGAAAGCTCCATAACCGACGGCAAACCAACCATGATTATCGGAGGCAAAAGCATTGGCTCGCAACCAACTCAAAATTTTAGTATTTTCTTCGATTAATGCTGGTTCTGTATAGGTTTGTTTGTCCTTACTGCCTCCTAACTCTAACCTTTCCTTGCCTGTAACAAAATAGGAATAAGCAAAAGTTTTTCGAGTTTTATCCGTACCAAATTTTCCCGCATCCCCATCTTCTTGATGAAGCACTGCGGTTAATTTACCCGGTGTCTTGGGATTACATATCCAACCAGTCGGACGTGGTAATAATTCTTTCGCTGCTTCTGGTCCGGCGAGCAGCAAAGCTAAAGCCTGTAAAATCGTGCTTTTTCCTACTCCATTTTCTCCCAATAAAGTGATCCAACGACAAGGTTTAGCATCCTGACGACGTTTATTATCGGGATTACTAATAAATTTAATCTCTTGATTCTGGAAGCATTTAATGTTTTCGAGTTTTATACTTTCAACCCACATGGACATTCCCCCAGAGAATAACAGCGATCGATAAAATTCTAGCTTATTTGGCCACATCTAGCCCTTTTTGGCCTTCATCTCTAAATCCAGTCAAAAACCCTCTCTTCGCAGAGAGGGTGAATTAGATTTAGGAATTTTCTTCTAATCCAAAGACGCGATTAAAAGCTTTCAAGACTTTATAACCAGAATCGATCGATTCTAGCGGATCTTTCCGCAAACGGTGACGTAAACAGAGAACAATTACCCGACGGATATCATCTACCGTCACAGTTGTCCGTCCTTCCAAAGCGGCCAGAGCTTTAGCGGCGCGATTGGTAACGATATCGCCGCGCAATCCGTCCACGTCTAACTCGGAACAAACCTCGGAAATTTTCACCCGCAGATCATAATCAAGCTCCACAGAAGGCAAAAGATTCTGGGCCTCCACTAGCTTTCTTTGCAGTTCTTCCTGTTCTAAGTTGTATTTCTCTAAAAACGAGAGGGGATTGCCATCAAATTCCGCACGCTGTTCCACGATTTTGACCCGTAGAGGTGGTTCTTTGACGGTGTGAATCTCGGCGTGCATTCCGAAGCGATCGAGCAGTTGTGGGCGCAATTCTCCCTCTTCTGGGTTGCCCGATCCCACCAAAACAAACCGGGCCGGGTGACGGATGGAAATTCCTTCCCGTTCCACCGTATTCCAACCACTAGCGGCCGAATCCAATAGCACATCGACGAGGTGATCGTCAAGTAAATTGACTTCATCCACATAGAGAATGCCGCGGTTAGCTTTGGCCAGCAATCCTGGTTCAAAAGCTTTTACCCCTTCTGACAGGGCTTTTTCGATGTCAATCGTGCCACAGACCCGATCCTCCGTCGCACCGAGGGGCAGATCTACCATAGTGACTTTTTTCTTGGCAATGGTCAAGGGGATGGCCTCGTCCACCCTTTGCCGCACCTCATCGCTCATTAAATCGGGATCATTGGGGTCAGAATTAAAGGGATCGTTAGCAACTACGTCAATTTCTGGTAAAAGGTCGGCTAAAGCCCTAATCGTGGTCGATTTTCCCGTACCTCGATCCCCCATAATCATCACCCCGCCAATTTTGGGGTCGATGACGTTGAGCATTAGGGCCAATTTCATTTCTTCCTGGCCGACAATAGCGGTGAAGGGAAAAACCACGCGGCGAGTTTTCGGAGGAGCTTGGGGAGTCACGGTCATAGGTGGATTCAAAAGTCAATAGTTTTTGCGTTAAGAATTATATCTAGTGGGGATTCTAGTCGTCAGCTTTCAGCAAAGCTTTATTGTAAGTCTTTTTTTCTGCTTTTTAAGATCCAGCACCAGAGGGGATGACCTGGCCCTTTGTCCCGGATTTTCTGCACCCGTTGTTCTAAGCGCAGTTTTTCTCTGGGGGAAAGTCCTAAAATAATGTTGCGACTTTGCCAGACTAGCACTGCTCCTGTCATGGCAACACAAAAGGCTAGACCGATAGAGGGCCAGTAATTGAAAGCTAAAGCGTATCTTAGGGCTGTCCAAGTAAAATACTGCCGTATTAAGGCTATATCATCGCGTAAAACCCATAAACTAGCCGAACCAATCCCTAACCAACAACCCAACACAAATAACCAACGACCCCACACCGTCAGTCGATGTAGTCTTTGGACCTGTTGCTGTAGTTCAAAATCGGCCATTTTAGTTATCAGTGGGGAATTATGAATTATGAATTATGAATTATGAATTATGAATTATGAATTATGAATTATGAATTAGGAAGTGTTTTCAGTGAACAGTAATCAGTGAACTGAAAACTCAAATCTGATAACTGATAACTGATAACTGATAACTGATAACTGATAACTGATAACTGATAACTGATAACTGATAACTGATAACTGATAACTGATAACTGAATTATCCCTTGACAATTGCCCCAAAATCTGCTAGGACTCGGGCGTGATTTCGCAGTAAACCCAACAGATTTAAACGATTGCGACGGACAGATTCTTTTTCTGCCATGACTAACACACTATTTTCGCCATCAAAAAAGTCAGCCACCACGGGAGAAATTGCCGTTAAAGCGGTGACAAGACGCTGATAATCTCTTTGCTCTCTGGCACTGATAGTTTCGGGAATTAGGGCAATTAAAGCGTCATAAAATGCCTGTTCCGAGGATTGTTCAAATAACTCCGTATTGATGATTGCCTTGGCTTCTAGGGTAGTTGTATCTAAATCTCCTTTTTGTGCTAAACGGGTGGAGCGATTGACGGTTTCATAGATGTTGGCTAACTGACCATCCTGACGAATTTGGCATAAAAAGCGGGCGCGTTCACGGGTATCTAATAAATTTTCTAAAGCGCGAGACTTATACTCCAGATCGTTTTCCCCCAAAACTGCATTAACGAGATCGTAATCTATCCTCAAATCATCAATTAGGAGAGTTTGCAGACGTTGTAAAAAGAAATCTTTAATCAGATTGGCTGGGTTGGGTTTATCGGGATGACTGGTGACAAAATCCTCAGCTATTTGCTCAATTAATGCCAAAAGATTGATATTAAAATCGGCCGACCAGATAATACTAATTATTGCATTGGCAGCCCGACGGAGAGCGAAGGGATCTGAGGAACCAGTGGGCAGCATTCCCAGTCCAAAAATACCGACCAAAGTATCCAATCTGTCGGCAAGTCCCACCACTTGACCGGTGATTGTTTCCGGGAGTAAATCCCCAGCATTGCGAGGCAGATAATGTTCAAAAATGCCCCGGGCAACTACGGCCGATTCACCACTAATTAAAGCATATTTTTCGGCCATTACTCCCTGTAATTCTGGAAATTCATAGACCATTTGGGTAACTAAATCCGCTTTACAAAGCATGGCAGTGGATTCTATATCACTGCGACTTTGTTCATCGAGATTTAACTGTTCGACGATCATCTGGGCAATTTCCATAATCCGATCGACTTTATCGCGCATGGTTCCCAATTCTTCTTGAAAAGTGACGGTTTCCAGTTGGGGAAGGAAACTATCTAAGGGTTCATCACAATCGGCAGTATAGAAAAATCTGGCATCAGCTAACCGTGCGCGGATAACCCTTTCATTTCCTGCGGAGATAATCTCAGATTTTTTGGGATCGCCATTAGAAATAGTGATGAAATAGGGTGACAAACCCTGGGGAGTTTTCACTGGGAAATAACGCTGATGTGTCACCATCACGGTAATAATTACTTCTGGGGGTAATTCCAGAAATTCATCGTCAAATTTACCGACAATTGCCGTGGGATATTCGACTAAGTTAGTCACTTCTGCTAATAAATCTGCGGGAATTTCTGCCACTCCCTCCAGTTTTTTGGCTAGGGTGGTAATCTGATCAGTAATTATCTGTTGACGCACTTGCGGATCCGCTTCCACAAAAATTGATCGCAAACTGGTTAAATATGCTTGGGGGTGACTAATGGCTAAGGATTGCGGGTGTAGAATGCGATGACCAAAAGTTAAGCGATCGCTGGTTAAAGTGGTGGAGCCATTAATTAATTCTAGGGGTAAAACTTCCCCATCCACTAAAGTTAATAACCAACGAATTGGCCGGGGAAATCTTAAATCGCCATCTCCCCAACGCATAAAACGTCTTCCTTCTAAACGGGTAATCCATTGGGGAATTAATTCAGTTAAAATCTCGGCTGTTGGACGACCCGGAATCGTTTTTTCAACATAGACAAATTGTCCTTTGTCCGTGGCACGAATGGAGAAAGCAGCGGTGCTAACTCCCTGTTTTCGAGCAAAACCCTCACCTGCGGCGGTAATTTGGCCATTTTTGTAGGCGGCACTAACTGGCGGTCCTTTGATCTCCTCGCTGCGCGCTTCTTGCTCCCTCGGTAATCCTGTGATTAACACGGCCAAACGGCGCGGGGTTGCGTAAACTTGAATAGCAGTCGCGTCCAGAGATTCCGTCTCTAAACTCTTGCTAACTCTTTCCTGCAATTGTGCGATCGCGCTATCGACAAAATCTGCGGGTAGTTCTTCTGTACCGACTTCCAGTAAAAAATCCATCTGATTGATTGGCCGTGTTTATGCTTCACCAATCATCTAGGCTATCACAGAAGCCGTGTCCTTAGTTTTTGACTGGTGTTGTTCGACTTTTTGGGTTAGGGTGAAAGAGGCAGCAAATTGGAATCAGCGACGATGGGAAAGATTAATTTATTAGTCAGTGCCACCTCTGAGGATTGGATAGAACAGGCAATTAATAATTTAGAGATTATTCTGCTCGATCATTCCCATTGTGAGCGAAAAGCGGCAGGAGTGGCCTTAAATCTCATGTTTCGTTATCCTTCCTACGCTTCCCTCGTGCGGAAATTAACAGCGATCGCACAAGAGGAATTAGAACATTTTGAACAGGTCAATCAATGGTTAGATAAATGGGGAATTCCCCTCGCTCCCTTAAATTCTCCCCCCTATGGTGCTAAATTAAAGGCCCAGATTCGTCACCAAGAACCCGATCGCCTTTTGGATTCTCTGTTAATATCAGCTTTAATTGAGGCGCGTTCCCACGAAAGATTGGGTTTATTGGGAGAATATTGTCCTGATCCTCAATTAGCTCAATTTTATCGCGGTTTAATGGCTTCCGAAGCCCGTCATTATGGTATTTATTGGCTATTAGCAGCGGATTATTTTGAACGGACAGTGATCGAGGAACGCTTAGAAACCCTAGCGGCGATCGAAAGTGAGATTTTAGCCAATCTGCACCCGGAACCTCGTATTCATAGTTGATTGCACTAATAGAGACAATGGCTGCAGCTCACATTTGCAGAAATACGGACAATTAGCAATTATCAGTGACTCTTAAATTATTACAAATATATCAGCAGCTGCCTGTAAGCATCCCACCAAAAAACTAATGCGCGAGGGGTTTGGGGACGGCGCTTGCGTCCCCAACGGGGGGTTTGGGGGGTAGAACCCCCCAAAAGCTTGGATTGAGTGATCAAATCGGAAGTAATGACCAATTTTAGAAGATAGTTTCCCCGTAAAAATCCCAACTTAGTAGATTTACAAAAATCAGATGCACCCAGGGACAAACCCTATCTATAGCGTTTCTGATTCACAAGAGGTACATTCCTGATCCTGAACAGCTTAATCAGCAAAGGTTTAAGTGTGCCGCACAGATGCGAGAACCGCTATAAATCACTCGTTCAACTCAATTTCTCTCTTAGAAAAGGGTAAATCTTGATTGATTGCCTCAATTTCTTCCTGTTCCATTTGATTAATTTCCTGGATATAATTGCGGAGAATTTGAGTCATTTTCCCATGATAAAAACGGTGTAAACTGTGATTAGCAGTAGCGGGAAAACCCCGTCTTTTTTTATGTTGTCCTCCCGCACCGGGGTCAAACATGGTAATACCTTGACTAATTGCCCAATCGATCGGTTGATAGTAACAAGCTTCAAAATGTAAACAGTCGTACTCTTGAAAACTGCCCCAGTAACGACCATAAAGATTAGTATCTTTGCGAATACAAAAAGATAAACCCACCGGTTTAGTATCCTTTTCATTTTGGTAGGCAGTAATCAAAACCACTCGCTGACGATAATTCGGATATAATTGTTCAAAAAATTTCTGTGTCAGATATTTACTTCCCCAGTAAAATTTATCACAGGTACTGCTATAAAACCGATAAATTAACGGGAATAAATGATGGGGAATTTCTTCGGCGGCCAGAGTTTTAATAATTAACCCCGCATTAGTCACCGCTTTCCGTTCCCGTTTAATATTGCGCCGTTGATTAGCATTAAAAACCGTCAGATAATCTTCAAAACTTTGAAAACCCTTGTTATTCCAAATATAACTATGATGTAACCAGGGAGTAAAGCCAAAATTTTCCATTAAAATTCGCCATTGGGGATCGACAAAAAGAAAATGACAACCCGACAGATTATTTTGATCACAAAAATGATCAATCGCCCCTATCATTAAAGCAGTAATCTCTGGTTCATTTTCCCCCGGAGCAATTAAAAAACGATAACCCACTGCTGGAGTAAAAGGGGTCATTCCTAACAGTTTTGGATAGTATCTAATCCCCAAACGACGGGAAAGATCGGCCCATTGGTGGTCAAAGACAAATTCACCGTAACTATGACTTTTAATATACAAAGGAGCGGCGGCAATTAACTCAGTACCGCGCCAAACTGTGAGATGAGCAGGTTGCCACCCCGTGCGTCCTGTGGCGCTGCCGGAAGTTTCGATATTATGTAACCATTCCCACTCTAGAAAGGGAGTAGTTAGGGGTTGAGCGAGAGCATCCCATTTTTGTTGGGGAATCTCACTCATTTTATCAATCCAAGCCACAGAGTATTGGGGTTTAAGCTGTTCTACCATGGGACAAGATAAGTCAACCTTTTTATTTAAGGTAATCTAGTTTTGAGATTTATGGGACTGCCGTTCCAGGGAATAATGTAGGAAAATTTCTGCTTCCACGGTTTCCACGCTCAAAAGTTGTAATTTTCTGGCAGAATCAGCCAGAAATCCAGTTCCTCCCAGGGGAGTTGCCGCTTTATTGCCTCCTAACAGCAACGGACAAATAGTTAGATAGATTTCATCGATTAAATCTTCAGCTAAAAGAGAGGCAATTAATTCACCTCCTCCCAGAATCGCCAGCTTTTTGATACCTAGGGCGGTAAATTGTCTAAAAATAGCCTTCCAATCGCCGCAGACTAAGACAATCTCAAATAAACCCCGATTTTCCCATGCCGCCACTTTTTCCGCTGCCGTGATTAACCAGCGCGGGAAAGGCTGCTGAAAAAATTTCATCCGGGGATCAAGCTGGCCTGAATAAGAACAAACGATCTGTATCGGTTGCGGGGATAATCCCCGTTGTTGACGGTATGCGAGAAAATCGGGATGACGGATAGGAAGACTGGTGTGATAAGCGCGTAGGGTGTTAGCACCGAATAAAGCGGCATCCATGCGCGATAAATGTTGTTCTAGACGCATTTTATCGGTAGCAGAGGCAAATCTGGCCGCTGACTGGTAGGCGTCGGCAATTTTACCATCGGCACTCATGGCTAAAATAACGGTGGTGTGAGGACGATTCATGGCAAATGCTCGGGGATATCACCCGGTCCGATTGGTGAATAGGCTAGTATAGTCTGGAGTTTGATAGCAAGAATCAAACCAATTTCTGCCTATGTCTATCGGTCAATCCTCTTTTCGTCGTATTCTGCTCTCTCGCTTACTCCTAATCAGTGTACCTGTACTACTGATGGGAGTTTATATCACCTATCGTAAAGCGAGATCGGCTTTTTTGGAAACGGCCCGTCAAAATCTCACCGAAAGTGCTATCAGAAAAGCAGATAATATTAATCAATCAATTCAATTTTTGCAGGCTAATCTGATCACTGCGGGGGAAAGTCTGGTTTTAAAACAGGGAACCTTAGCCGAAAAAGAAGCTTTTTTACAACAATTCACGGCGCAGCTTCCCCATGAGATTAACTGTGTGGAATTAATTGATATTAAAACCAAGAAACCTTTATTAAATCGAGCCTGTAAACCAGAAATTATCAAGGTTTTGCCTCTGGAAAGATGTCCAGAAAAACGGACTAGCTTTGCCAGAAATATCGAAAATATCTTAGTTAGAAGTTTACCCCGAGAACTTTTGACCAAATCTCCCGATAATAATCGTCAATTAGAGTTAGTTTTTGCCGTTCCCATCTACGATAATCAAGGACAATTACAATCTAGTCTAATTCTGCAAGCTTCTCTACTTTACAGTGAGAAGGTTTTACCCGGTTCTTTGTCAGGTTATCCCGTGGTTATTTCTGAAAATGGCATTATTCTCGCTCATCCCTATTTTGATCGCATTGGTAGCCATATCAGTCAAGAAGCTGATGCTGAACGCCTCAAGATAATCATCAGTAATGCTGTTAAAGGTCGGCAGAGATTTCTCCATTTATTTTCTTTCGAGAAAGATGGCCAAGAATTAGTCGCTGGTTATAGTTCTCTCCCCAGTCCAGTTACGGGAGAATCATCCCAAAAATGGGTAGTTCTAGCCATTAGTTCCCTCTCCCAAGCTCTAGTTCCTCTACAACAAATTTGGGAGGCAATTTTTTATCTGATTTCTGGTTTATTATTAGCTTATTTAGTAGCTATTGCACTGATCGCTAGGGATTTGGCCATACCTTTAGAAAAACTGCGAGATTATGCCTTAAATATTCAGCAAATTCCTTCCCAAAAGATTAGACCAGAAAACTTTAATATTCGAGAAATTAATCAGTTAGCCTCGGCCTTAGAGGAAATGCTCGAACGCTTACGCCTTTG
The DNA here is from genome assembly GCF_041928595.1 of Microcystis sp. BLCC-F209. Classification (NCBI taxonomy): domain Bacteria; kingdom Bacillati; phylum Cyanobacteriota; class Cyanophyceae; order Chroococcales; family Microcystaceae; genus Microcystis; species Microcystis sp. BLCC-F209. The sequence continues at coordinate 5,021 of NZ_JBHFLL010000296.1, read as the reverse complement.
GGGAGAAGAAATAGTTAAGAGTCGGCAAGAAGCGGAAAATGCTAATCAATTAAAAAACCAATTTTTGGCCAATACTTCCCACGAATTACGCACCCCTCTCAATGGTATTATTGGCTCAATTCGTTGTGTTATGGATGGATTTTGTAATAGTGAGGAGGAGGAAAAAGAATATCTGCAACAAGCGGATAATGCCGCCATACATCTTTTGGAAATTATTGATGATATTCTCAGTATTGCTAAAATAGAATCGGGCAAAGTTTCCGTTAATCCTGAACCAGTAGATTTACACCAAATTATCAATGAAGTTATTAATTTACAAACAGCATCGCTACAACGTAAGTGCTTAAAATTAAATTTGCTTTTCTGTCCAGAAAATCCGATAGTCTATGCTGATCCCACTAAATTAAAACAGGTAATTTTGAATGTTATTTCTAACTCAATTAAATTTACTGATACAGGCACAATTTCTTTAATAACTCGCCTAGAAAATACACAGGCTATTATTACTATAATCGATACAGGAATCGGTATAGACCCCCAGCAACAATCAAAATTATTCCGTCCTTTTGTGATGATTGATGGTTCCACAACTAGAAAATTTAGCGGTACGGGTTTGGGATTAGCTATTTCTAAGAATTTGATGAAAATGATGGGGGGAGATATTACTATCTCTAGTCAAGGTCAAGGTTTAGGAACAACTGTGGAAATTATTCTTCCCCTAGGGGGGGAAAAAAAGCTTGATTCTACCCCAGAGGAAAACTCATCTTTGCCGATTCTTCCCTTGTCTTAAAACCCAAAAATATCTCTATTTAACTTCTGTAATTTCCAGTGAATTTAGTTTATAATTCCTCTAAACTTTCTACAGGTAAATTAACCACCTGATAAGCACCAAAAACCTCGATCGCATCGGTATAATTGGTTAATTCTTCTAAAGTTTCTGCGATTAAATGCTGTTGCTCTGGATTAATTTCTAGATCAATAAAAAATATGTATTCCCCTAAAGATCGTTTCGTTGGTCGCGATTCGATCCGAGATAAATTAAGCTGACGTTTGGCAAAAACTTCTAAGGGTTTGACTAAAGCACCGGGTTGATCTAAAACTTGAAAAGCGAGGGACATTCGCTCCCCTTGGGGATGGGAAGTTAAAGCCATTACCCAAAAACGGGTACAATTATCGGGATAATCATTAATTGGTTGTATTAATATTGGCACATGATAGAGTTTGGCCGCCCGGGGAGAAGCAATCGCAGCCGAATTAGTCTCTCGATCGAGAATTTGAATCGCTTCTGTGGTAGAATTAGTAGGAATAATCGGCACGGTAGGCAAATTATTTTCTAGCCATTTTTGACATTGGGCTAAAGCTTGGGGATGGGAATAAACGGTTTTAATTTCTGTTAGCGATTGACTGGGAGATAGCAGTGCATGGGAAATCGGTAAAACTAATTCTTGTTGAATCTGTAACCCGGGTAATTGCCATAAAGCATCAAGCGTCATTACCACACTTCCCTCGGTGGAATTTTCCACCGGGACTACTGCTAAATCGGCCTGATTTTGGACAACCGATCGCAGGGCCAAGGCAATGCTAGGATAGGGTATTAATTGACGAGGCTGGGGTGGTAAACTGTTAGCAAATGCTAAAGCGGCTGTTTCTGAATAGGTTCCCACCGGCCCCAGATAAGCGATCTTTACAGTCATTGAAATTATCCCCGCAAGCAATTTTTTCTAGCTATTACAGCCTTTTTCATAAATATCAAGTATAACCTAATTTGGTATTGACTCCTATTCTGCTATAATCATCTCAAGTCAGCTTCACTTTCTTTGATGGTCAATTGACTGATTTTTTGGCGAGTTTCCTCGATGGTTAACCCTTGGGCTAAATCCCCCAATCCCTTGAGCAGATCATTAGTTAAGGAAAGAGATATTTGGCTATCCTGGCCCGATAAATAGACAACCTTGGCTAATTCGGCCAGTTTAACTTTTTTGCTGGTGCGATTTTGGTAACTGACCGAAAACCCGTTAATCTCTGCAGCTTCTTGCTCAATCATTGCCGACTTTAAACGTTCCTTGAGATGTTCCATCTCTGTGTCTAAAATCTTCCATTGCTGGTAAATTTCCCAATAACGATTAGTTAATCTTTCCAGATTCTCACCAGCGGGATCGGGAGTAATTAAATGGGAAAGCTGCAAAAGACGATGATGGATTTGGGCCGTATATACAGGGTCTTTTTGTGCATATTCTAGCTGGGCCGCAGTTAAAGGTCTTTTGCCCCAATTCCCCCCCTGTTCAGTCTTATCAATAGGGGGAAAATGACAAAGACATTCAGCCAGGGTTTTCAGTTGATAATTGGGTAAGGGAGCAATATAGTAGGGAACCTTTTTAGCTAACTCTAGGGTACAGGTAATTTTTTTAACTTGTCCCTTACCGCCCAAAAATTTACAATCATAACTAGCATTGTGAAAAACCTTTTCTATCCGGTCAACCAGCATGATTTTAGTGATAAAATAGTTAGTAAGATCGGGTCGATCGAGAACATCCAAAATTGTCACCCGCTCACCCGTTAAGTCCGTGGAATCGGCAAGAATTTGAATCAGAGACAAACGGGGGGTCTTGCTATCGTAATCGGCTACTTCCGTATCTAACCAAAGAATGGGAAAATGGCAAAAGTGATCGATCGCATTCCTAATAGCGTCGGATTCCGTTAAATAAGGCATGGTTGCAGAGGTGGAAAAATGTATCAAAAAATCTTGATAGCAATAGATTTATCAGAGATGGGGGAGAGTGTCTTTAAGGAGGCTGTATCCTTAGCCAGTAAGTACGAAGCTAACCTCCTACTACTGCACGTCCTTTCCCCTGAAGAAGATTATAGCCCTTTACCGATTCCGCCCAATTTAGCCGATATTTACCCCGCCCAGGGTAATGATCTCACTCTCGATTTTTGGCGGCAACAATGGGAAGAATTCGAGCAGAAAGGGGTAGAAATGTTGCAAAAAAGAGCTAATCAGGCGGGAGAAATGGGTGTAAAGGGAGAATACCAGCAAATTTACGGTCATGCCGCCAAAACTATCTGTAAAGTGGCGCGAGAGGAAAATATTGATTTAATTGTCATCGGTCGGCGTGGGCGATCGGGTCTAGGAGAGTTATTCTTAGGTAGTGTGAGTAATTATGTTCTCCATCATGCCCCCTGTTCCGTCTTAATTGTTCAACATCCTCAGGACTAAAAATTGCTGATTAGCTATTCCCCCCTAAAATCCCCAAACGATTAAAAGGAAAAAAGCGAAAAACCGCCCTACCAATCACGTTATTTTCCGGTAAAAACCCCCAGATATGGGAGTCATTGCTATTATTGCGATTATCTCCCATGACAAATAAGTTATTTTCCGGCACGAGCAAAGGCATGAAATTATATTGGGGGGGTTCGAGAATATAATCCTCTGCCAAGGGTTGATTATTCAGGTAAATTTTGCCCTCCTTAACAGCAATCACATCCCCTGCGGTGGCAATCACCCTTTTAATAAAAGCTTGGTTCTTTTGATATCCCTGTAATTGTAATTGTGCTGGCGGTTCAAAGACGACGATATCCCCCCGTCGAGGAGGATGGAAATCGTAGGAAAGTTTTTCCACCACTAAGCGATCGCCCTGTTCTAAAGTGGGTAACATAGAATCAGAGGGGATAAAACGAGGTTCCGCCACAAAAGTGCGGATTAGTAGGGCTAAAACTAAAGCTATAGCGATAATTTGCAGATTTTCTCGAATAGAAGCCCAAAAACTTTTAGATTTGTCTTTATTAATTTCTTGCTCTTGCATTATTGCCCAGATGATGGTTGGTGTAACTTAGCTTTCGCTTGCTGCCAAAAAACGGTTAATTCCTCTAGTGTATAGTCATGAAGAGGCTTTTCCGCCACGGATTCCACCAGGGAAAAACGTTGAATAAAACGCAGATTAGTCTCTTGTAAAGCGATGCTGGGGTCTAAATTATACCAGCGAGCAAGATTGACAATAGTAAAGAGTAAATCGCCTAATTCGGCCTGTTGATGCTCTTTATCGCAGGATTCTAGGGACTCTTGCCATTCTGCCAACTCTTCGCCGAATTTTTCCCACACTCCTGCGATATTTTCCCAGTCAAAACCGACCCGCGCCGCTTGCCGAGAAATTTTCATCGCTCCCATCAAGGGTGGCAAAGTTTGGGCATAACGGGTTAATTTGCCGCTAACAGTCGGGTCATTTTTTTCCTCAGCCTTGATTTTCTCCCAATTTTGACGCACCTGTTCGGGATTTTCTAGGGATAGCTCCCCGAAAACGTGGGGATGACGACGAATTAATTTATCGGTGATGCCTCTAGCCACTTCTTCTAGGCTAAAATTACCCTCATCGCTGGCAATTTGGGCTTGTAAAACCACCTGTAGCAGTAAATCGCCTAATTCCTCGGCAATGGCAGTTTTATCACCGCTTTTAATCGCCGCTACCACCTCATAAGCTTCTTCGATAACGTAGGGAATTAGGGTTTCCGGGGTTTGGGCTAAATCCCAAGGACAGCCGCTTTCTGGGTCTCGTAAACGGGCAACAACGCTGATTAAATGGTTTAATGCCGCTAAGATGGCCTTGTAGCTGGGATTGTCGGTTTCTGGAGGGCTAGACATCGATTTTTTCTGGTTTTCTCGCCCATTATACCGGTTAGTTATCAGTGATCAGTTATCAGTGATCAGTTATCAGTGATCAGTTATCAGTGATCAGTTATCAGTTATCAGTTATCAGTTATCAGTTATCAAAAGCTCTCATCTCCCTGTCTTCTAATATTCAGTTACAGCCTTTCTGATAATAGATGAAGTTTAACCTAATTTGAGCGAAGACCGACTCCCCATTATTCAGATAACTGCTTGGCTCTCTTATTCTTTGTGTGATCTCGCGTAGCGAGCGCGTTGCGACCAGTTTAACTTATATAGTAGTGATCGATCTCTGTGTCCTTTGTGTCTCTGTGGTTCCCCTTCCACTCACTTGCCCGCAAAACTGTATCTTAGAATACAT